>NZ_JBQHTM010000006.1:0-104721 GCF_052065695.1 Intestinimonas sp. HCP28S3_D6 | reverse complement strand
AAGCAGATAAATAATGGCTATTTTGCACTGAAATCACCTTAACCAAGCGCAAATGGCGGCTAATACATTGAGTAGAAACAGGATAAAGGCTTTTATTCAGAGGTTCCCTAGATTAATGGTGAATAAAAGGTGTGATTCCACAGGTTCTCTGTGTTTATAATAGATACTAAAATTGAAAAGGGGTTGTTCATTATGACAATGAAAGATATTCGAAACTATATAAGCTGGAGGGTGGCTCTAAGTTAACCCTCCTATTGATGGAGGAAAGCTATGAGTAACATTACCTTAAAGAAAATCGATGCGTCAAATTTCATTGATTGCTTCCATTTAGAACTTGCGGTGGGACAAGAGAAGTACGTTTCAAATCCGATTCGCAGTCTCGCACAAGCGTATGTCTATTACAGCCAATGCGTGCCATTTGGCATATATGCAGAAGAAAAAATGGTTGGATATGTAATGGTCATCTATGATTATGATGAAGAAGTATATAATATTTGGCACATGATGATCGATCGCGCTTTTCAGGGGAAGGGGTACGGGAAAGGTGCGTTGCTGGAAGTGCTCAAATACATTGCCTCAAAACCCTTTGGAAGTTCAAAAACCGTTTTAATTACCTGTAATCCCCAAAATGAAGCGGCATATAGACTATATCGCCAAATTGGATTTACCGAAACCGGCAAAAGCGATGATGACGAACTGGAATTGGGCATAACCTTGGTAAATTCGCTCCCATATCATTGAATTTGTCGAGCGGTCCGGCCTGCATGACCGGACCGCTCCCTTCTGCGTGTTGTAAAACCGGCAGTCTTCTGTTATAATGGCATCTGTTGTCAATGAAAATAGGACCGGACATCCAATTCCGGTCGGAAGAATAGGAGTTTTTGCGTGTTCGAAGTCATCAAAACCGAAGGCCGTGCCCGGCGCGGCCAGTTTTCCTGTGCCCACGGCGAAATGGTTCAGACCCCGGTCTTTATGAACGTGGGGACCCAAGGGGCCATCAAAGGCGCGGTCTCGGCCCACGATCTCAAAGAGATCGGCTGCCAGATCGAGCTCTCCAACACCTATCACCTCCACCTGCGCCCTGGCGACGACGTAGTGCGGCAGATGGGCGGCCTGCACAAGTTTATGGACTGGGATGGACCCATCCTCACAGACTCCGGCGGCTTCCAGGTCTTTTCCCTCTCCGGGTTGCGGAAGATCACTGAGGAGGGCGTCACCTTCGCCTCCCACATCGACGGCCGGCGCATCTTCATGGGCCCGGAGGAGTCCATGCGCATCCAGTCCAATCTGGGCTCTGACATCGCCATGGCCTTCGATGAGTGTATCGAAAACCCTGCCACTTATGAGTACGTAAAACCCTCCTGTGAGCGCACTCTTCGCTGGCTGGAGCGATGCAAGGCTGAGCACGACCGGCTCAATGCTCTGCCGGGCACTGTGAATCCCCATCAGATGCTCTTCGGTATCAACCAGGGCGGCACCTATCCCGACCTGCGGATCTGGCACATGAAGGAGATCGCTAAGCTGGACTGCGACGGCTACGCCATCGGCGGCCTGGCAGTGGGTGAGCCTACTCAGACCATGTACGACATCATTGAGGCGGTGGAGCCCTATATGCCGGCGGACAAGCCCCGGTATCTCATGGGCGTAGGCACGCCCTCCAACATCATCGAGGGCGTGGCCCGCGGTGTGGATTTCTTTGACTGTGTCATGCCTGCCAGAAACGCCCGCCATGCCAAACTCTTTACCTGGGACGGCGCCCTCAACATCAAAAATGAGAAGTACAAGCTGGATGATCGCCCCATTGATCCAACCTGTAATTGTCCCACCTGCCGCTCTTTCTCCCGGGCCTATGTGCGTCACCTCTTTGTGGCGGGGGAGATGTTGGGCATGCGCTTGGCGGTGCTCCATAACCTTTGGTTCTACAATGAGCTGACCCGCCGTATCCGGGAAGCCCTGGACCAGGGGTGCTTTGCAGACTTCCGGGCTGAGTATAGCACCAGATTGGAACAGAGAGTATAAATTTTACAAAAGACTTGTCAAAAACGGCGGTTGACTGTATAATATATAAAGCTGTCCAAGCATAGCCTGAAACGAAGCAGGAATCAATCATTTGGAGGTAATGTCTTTTGGAATGGATGTCTACGATCGGTATGCTGGTGGTCATGCTGGCCATCTTCTATTTCTTGCTGATCCGGCCTGAGAACAAGAAGAAAAAAGAGCTGGCAAAGATGCGCAGTGAGCTGACCATCGGGGATGAGGTCACCACCATCGGCGGCATCATCGGTACCATTTGCGCGGTCAAGGAAGAGAGTATCGTTATTGAGACCAGCGCCGACCGGGTCCGGGTGGAGTTTGCCAAGTGGGCTATCTCTACCAAGGGCGCACAGACCACTGAGACCACCAAGTGAGTTAACTCCATAGCATGACAAGCACCCTCTTCGCATAGGCTTCATCAGAAGCGATGCGAGGAGGGTGTTTTTATGCGCAAAGCAGGGGAGGAGCAGGGTGTCAGATGGCTCCAGGTCATGACCGCCGTTCTGCTTGGCGGCCTATTGTCCCTGGCGGTGTGTTTAGCAGTTCTTCTGCTCTGTTCGATCGGCATTTCCAAGGGCTGGCTGGGAGAGACCTCCATGGATAAGCTGGCTATCGTCGCCTGTGTGCTGGGGGGCTTCTCCGGTGGTGTCCTGACGGTAAAACGCTGTGGCAGCCGGGCGCTTCTGTCCGGGCTGGCGGCGGGTGGCGCCTTTTTTCTTTTGCTCCTCACGGGTGGCCTGCTGTTCTTTGCCGACACAGTATCCATAGATCAGGGGGGACTGGGGCTTTTGTCCGGCTGTCTGTGCGGCGGAGCTGCCGCTGGTCTCCTGTGCGCCGGTCCGAAAAAGAAGCGGCGCAGAAGGTGAAGCAGGGAGGAGTGGAGGATGACATAATTGGACGGAGTGTCAACCCTTATGCAGGGTTCGTCAGTTGTCTGTTGTTTGGGTGAGAATTGTTGATTACATTTTGTATATCGTATAGTCCGCTCGGAAGATATACCAACTGTAAACGCCATATATAGATATAAATAAATACTAACAATCTATATATAGCGCTATCTAAAGATATGGAAGTACTTTTCCACCGCCTGCCACCCATATGTTTACATAACTTATTTTACATAATATGTTGTCATAATCAACAAAAATGAAAAAATATCCTGTCAAGTCATTGCAATGTGATGCGATGGAGTTTATAGTAATGTCTGTCGAAGGGACCGGGTGACGGTCCCTTTGTCAGGCATTTTTTAGAAATAACAACAATAAGGAGGCCAACGACATGGCCGGATTTGAGAATAAGGTGTTGGGCTTCATTGGTGCCGGGAATATGAACGGCGCTATCCTGCGTGGCGTTTTGGGACAGGGGCTTGTGATGCCGAATCAGGTATGGCTCTCCAACCGGCATGCAGAAAAGCTGGAGCCCTTTGCTGCCGAAGGGGTCTGCACTACCACGGACAATGCACAGGTGGCAGAACAGGCCGATCTTATCGTTCTGGGCGTAAAGCCGCAGATGTTCCCGGATGTGTTGCCGGAGATGGCTGGTCTAACCGCCGGAAAGTGTGTGGTCTCTATTGCCGCTGGCATCTCTTCTGACGCACTGCGGAGGGCTCTGCCCGGTGCCTTGGTGGTGCGTGCCATGCCAAATACCCCCTTGATGGTGGGTGTAGGCGCCACAGCGGTGGCCCAGGCAGAGGATGTGCCAGCCGAGCTGTTCCAGTCGGTCCTGAGCCTCTTTTCCGCCGCTGGTGCTGTGGCGGTCATCAAAGAGGAGCAGATGGATGACATCATCAACGTCAACGGCTCTTCACCGGCTTGGTTCTTCCGTATGGCCGACGTGATGGTCCGTCGGGCGGTCTCCGTGGGCATCGATGCCCAGACGGCCCTGACGCTCACAGCGAAAACCATGGAGGGTTCCGCCCGGTTGCTCCTGGAGTCCGGAAAGACTCCGGAGGAGCTTTGCCGCCAGGTGTGTTCCCCTGGTGGGACCACGCTGGCCTCTTTCTCTGCCTTTGAGGAACGGGATTTCGATGGTCTGATGCTGGATGCCATGGACCGCTGTACCCGGCGCTCAAAAGAGCTCGGAAAATAATCCTCCTATTTGATACGCTTGTCTCATATGCTTTCCACAAGGGGTGAGGGCATTGAGAAAGCGAATCGTCGGGTTTTGGGATATGCCGCCGGGCGGGATAACACCTGCTCTGTCAGTATTGTCTGTGGCGTTTGCTGTCGGGGCGCTGGTGGGGCTTTTGTTGGCGGCTCAGGTAGGAGGAGAGGGGCAGGAGAGCCTGAGCACCTATCTCCAGGCTTACCTGGCAGCGGCCAAGACCGGAACTACCACTCCGCCGGAACCGGCGGCCGCCATTTGGGAGGCAGTCCGCTGGCCGCTGCTCACCCTGCTGCTCAGCTTTACGGCTCTGGGGGTGATCGGTATCCCGGCCATCTTTGCGGTGCGCGGGTTTCTTCTCTCCTTTGCGGTGTCTTCTTTTGTACGTATCTTTGGAGGCGCCGGTGCTATTTTAGCCTTTTTCGCGTTCGGTTTTACAGGACTCATTTCTATGCCCGCCCTGTTTCTACTGGGCGTTCAGGGATTGCTCTCTGCCATGGAATTGGCCGGACGGATTCTGGTGGGCGGAAAGAGTCCACCGTCCTTACCGGGGCGGATTTTTTGGGTGCGCAGCGGGCTGTGTGCCGCCGCCTTGTCGCTCTCCGCCGCGTTGGAATGTTGGGCGGTGCCGGCCTTATTGGCCTCCGTGGCAGAGCTCTTTTGATTTTACGATTTGAGAGAAGGTAGGAGATCGGATGGATGAGATCAATGGCTATGAGGCCTATCTCAGGACAGAAAAAAAGGCCTCCGAAAACACTCTGAGCTCCTATCTGCGGGACGTGCGGCAGTTCGCGGAATACTGTGCCCAGGAGGGACTGGTGCTCACCCAAGTGAACCAGCCGGACGTAGAGGGATATGTTCGCTACCTCACCAGCCGGGGTAAGTCTGTGTCTACTGTGACCAGAGCGGCTGCATCGCTCAAATCATTCTATGGTTACCTGATCCGAGCAGGGGAAGCGGCCTCCAATCCGGCTCGGGGTGTAGCACCGGCCAGGGTGGAGCGAAAGCTGCCCCAGATCCTGACCAGCAAAGAGGTGGAGCTCTTTCTGGAGCAGCCGGAGCGAACCGATCCCAAGGGCTGCCGTGACCATGCCATGCTGGAACTTCTTTATGCCACCGGCATCCGGGTGAGCGAACTCATCGACCTCAATGTGGGTGATCTGAACCTGTCCGGTGGTTTTCTGCGCTGTGCCGGGAAGGGGAGAAGCAAGGAACGAGTCATCCCTCTGTACGCCGCCGCCATCCGAGCGCTTTCCGAGTATCTGAAAAACGTGCGTCCCCAGCTCCTAGAGTCCCCTGACGAGCCGGCCCTCTTTGTGAATATGACCGGAAAGCGCATGTCCCGGCAGGGCTTTTGGAAGATCATCAAGCACTACCAGGAGAAGGCTGGTATCCAGAAGGAGATCACCCCCCACACTCTGCGTCACTCTTTCGCCGCCCACCTGCTGGAAAATGGGGCAGACCTGCGCTCCATTCAGGAGATGCTGGGACATGCTGACATTTCTTCTACCCAGATTTATGCCCAATTGGTGAATCAAAAATTGAAGGACGTGTATATCAAGGCCCACCCCCGCGCATAATATAAAACATGAGGATGCTCAGGGATCCTTTCCTTCTAAAAGATAGAGCGCCCGGACAAACGTCCGGGCGCTCTATCTTGCCAGAGGAAGTTTTCCTGGTTGCGTCGGTCCACCTGCCGTGGTACAATAAAATATGTATAACCTTTGGAGGGTACCATGATCATTTTAGGCATCGATCCCGGCTTTGCCATTGTCGGTTTCGGGATTCTGGAATCGGAACGTGGGCGCCAGCGACTGGTGCGCTGCGGTGCCATCACCACGCCGGCAGGGCAGCCGCTGCCGGCCCGGCTGCTCCAGATTGAGGACGACATGGCCCAGCTTCTGTCCGTCTTCCGGCCCCAGGCCATGGCGGTGGAAGAGCTTTTTTTTAACAACAATGTGACCACCGGCATCGGTGTGGCCCAGGCCCGGGGTGTCATCCTGACGGCGGCGGAGCGGGCGGGGGTCCCCATCTTCGAGTACTCGCCCTCCCAGGTCAAACAGGCGGTGGCGGGCTACGGCAAGGCGGAGAAGCGGCAGGTCATGGAGATGACCAAGCGGCTCCTGGGCCTCCAGTCTGTCCCAAAACCGGATGACGCCGCCGACGCGGTGGCCATCGCCCTCTGTCACGCCCGGTCGGCCACCTCTCGGCTGGCCGCTCTGGACCCGGCCACCCCGGGCGGCGGGCGGTACGCCGTGCGCAGCAGAGGCTAGAACCTACATAAATAAGGCGGTAACACCATGTTTTACTATGTCAACGGAACCGTGGCCCATCTGGCGCCCTATCTGGCGGTCATCGACTGCGGGGGAGTGGGCTACGCCTGCCGCACCACCAACAACACCCTGGCCCGGCTGAAAAAAGGTGAGACGGCCAGGCTCTACACCTATCTGAACGTCCGCGAGGACGCCATGGAGCTTTACGGCTTCTTTACGGAGGACGAGCGCAACTGCTTCCAGCTTCTTATCGGGGTGTCCGGCGTAGGGCCCAAGGCGGCCCTGTCCATCCTTTCCTCCAGCACCCCTGAGACTCTGGCCATGAGTATCATCACCGGGGACGAGAAGGCCCTCACCGTAGCCCCCGGCATCGGCAAAAAAATCGCCCAGCGGGTCATCCTGGAGCTGAAGGATAAGCTGGCCAAGGGACAGATCACCCCCGGCGGGGAGAGCTACGGAGGCACCGGCGTCACCGTTATCCCGGAGAACAAGTCCTCCGAGGCTGCCGCCGCCCTGGCGGTGCTGGGCTACTCCACAGCGGAGATTGGCGTGGCCCTCAAGGGCATCGACCTGGATGCCCTGAGCCTGGAGGAGATCATCAAACAGGCCCTTAAAAAAATGGTGAAGGGATAGGGAAGGGGGAGCCTCGGTGGCCAAGCTGGAGCGGTATCTCACCGGAGACTTTGACAAACTGCTGGACTACCTCCACCGGGGCATCCTCAACGGCAGCGCCTCGGCCAGTTACGAGGACGGCAGCGATTACCAGAGCGCCGGCGGCCTGCGCTGCGCCGTCCGGGTCTATGAGCGGTACAGCGTGATTGGCGGAAACCGGGTCAGTCTCAATCTCACACTGGTGGAGGACAGCGAACGCCTCTTCCTGTCCGCCATCACCTCCGGCGGCAGCCAGGCGGTGCTCTTCAAGATCAATACCCTGGGGGAGGGCGCTTTTCTGGACTGTGTGGCGGAGCTGCTGGACGACTGGAGACCGGAGCCTGATCCCATGGGAAACGAAGGAGTAGCGGGAGAGAGGCGCCCGTGTCCCTGCTGCGGCAATTATACACTGCACATGCCGATAGGAAGCTACGAACTCTGTCCGGTCTGCTGTTGGACAGACGATTCCTGGGCAGCAGAGCACCCAAAGGAAATTGGAGATTACAACGAGGTCCCACTGGAGACAGCCCGCCGCAACTATCGAATATTCAGCGCCTGCACAGAAGCACTGCGCGACCAGACCCGTCCACCGGAGCCTGAGGAGTTGCCGGAAGTATATCTGCGGATTCATGAAACTGGTTCCTGAAAGGGAAGTGAAACTTTGAGCATTGATTTTTCTGACAGCGGCGGGTTTGAGACGGAAGCCCCCCTGGTGACCACGTCCCTCACCCGGGACGACGAGAATGAGGGCTCTCTGCGCCCCAAGACCCTTCGGGAGTATATCGGCCAGGAGAAGGCCAAGGGCAATCTGGAGGTCTTTATCCAGGCGGCCAAGATGCGCAACGAGCCCCTGGACCACGTACTGCTCCACGGCCCGCCCGGTCTGGGCAAGACCACCCTCAGCGGTATCATTGCCAACGAGATGGGGGTCAACATCCGCATCACCTCCGGCCCGGCCATCGAGAAGCCCGGCGACCTGGCCGCCCTCCTCACCAACCTGGCGGAGAACGATATTCTCTTCGTGGACGAGATCCACCGGCTCAACCGCTCGGTGGAGGAGATCCTGTACCCCGCCATGGAGGACTTCGCCATCGACATCATCATCGGCAAAGGGCCGTCCGCCAACTCCATCCGGCTGGATCTGCCCAAATTTACCCTCATCGGCGCCACCACCCGGGCAGGGCAGCTCTCCGCCCCTCTGCGTGACCGATTCGGCGTCACCCTGCGGCTGGAACTCTACACGCCGGAGGAGCTTTCCCGCATTGTCACCCGGTCGGCGGGCATCCTGGAGGTGCCCATTGAGGCGGACGGCGCCATGGAGATCGCCAAGCGCAGCCGTGGTACACCCCGAATCGCCAATCGGATGCTGCGGCGGGTCCGGGATTTTGCCCAAGTGAAGGCGGGGGGCGTCATCACCCGCAAGGTGGCCGACGAGGCCCTCACCGCCCTGGAGGTGGACCACCTGGGTCTGGACGCCATCGACCGGCGGATGCTCCGCAGCATCATTGAGCACTACGGCGGCGGTCCGGTAGGTCTGGAGACCCTGGCCGCCACCATCAACGAGGAGGCCGTTACCCTGGAGGACGTGTATGAGCCCTATCTCATGCAGATGGGCTTTCTCACACGGACTCCACGGGGGCGCTGTGTCACCCGGAGAGCCTATGAGCACCTGGGCCTGTCTATCCCTGGCGGGATGGGTATGGACCAACTGAGCTTCTGAGGTGCGTACCCATGCTGTTCTGGCTATTTTGCCTTTGCATGGATCTGCTGATCCCCGTCGTTATGCTTCTCCTGGGATGGCGCTTTCTGACCAGACCGCCCAAAACCATCAACGGCCTGTACGGCTACCGCACCGCCCGGTCCATGAAGAACCAGTCTACCTGGGACTTTGCCCACCGCACCTGCGGCAGACTGTGGTTCCAGCTGGGACTAATCCTGATGCCGATGAGCATCATCGCCATGTTGCCGGTGCTGGGCAGAGAGGCCGGTACGGTGGGCCTCTGGTGTGCTGCTGTCGCACTGATACAGACAGCAGTTCTGGTATGCAGTATTTTCCCCGTAGAGCGGGCGCTCAAGCGGCATTTTGACGATTTCGGAAGAAAGAGGTAATCACATATGGGTAAATTGTTTGGGACCGACGGTATCCGCGGCGTGGTCAACGCTGGGCTGGATGCCATGCTGGCATATAAGGTGGGCCTGGCCACGGCCCAGGTCCTCCGGGGAGAGGAGGGGCGCAAGCCCCTGGTCGCCATTGGCAAGGACACCCGAATCTCCTCCGATCTGTTGGAGGGCGCCCTCACCGCTGGTCTGTGCTCCGCCGGAGCCGACGTGCTCCATCTGGGCGTCATCCCCACCCCTGCCGTGGCATGGGTGACCGTGGACCGGAAGGCTGACGCTGGTGTGGTCATTTCAGCTTCCCACAACCCCTTCGAGCACAACGGCATCAAGATCTTCGATGGCCAGGGTTTCAAGCTCTCCGATGAGTTGGAGGGCCAGATCGAGGATCTGATCCTCTCCGGTGCGGTGGAGCAGATCCCCCTCAAGACCCATGATGGCATCGGCAAGGTCATTTATGCCGATGAGAGTGCCCGGAATGATTATATCGACCATCTGGTGTCCACCGTCCCGGCCGGGTTCTCCGGCCTGCGCATCCTGGCGGATTGCGCCAACGGCGCCTCCTCCGCCACCGCTCCCAGCCTCTTTGACCGTTTTGACGGTCTCCACTGCGACATCATCAATGCCGATCCTGACGGCGTGAACATTAACACCAACTGCGGCTCCACCCATTTGGAGGGCCTGGCCGCTATGGTAAAGGCGGGCAACTACGACCTGGGCCTGGCCTTTGACGGCGACGCCGACCGCTTCCTGGCCGTCAGCGAGGAGGGTGCCCCCATCGACGGCGATCAGATCATGGCCGCATGCGGCCGTTACCTCAAGGAGCAGGGAGCGCTGCCAGGTAACACCATCGTGGCCACCGTTATGTCCAATATCGGGCTCCACCGCTTCCTGGCGGAGAACGGCATGCAGGCGGTATGTACCGACGTGGGTGACCGGAATGTGCTGGAGCGGATGCTCAAGGACGGCTATGTCCTGGGCGGAGAGCAATCCGGCCATACCATCTTCCTCAAGCACGCCACCACTGGCGACGGACAGCTCACAGCCCTCCAGTTCCTGAGCATCCTCAAGGCCTCCGGACATAAGGCCTCTGAGCTGGTGGCCGACTGTCGCCAATACCCTCAGGTGCTGGTCAATGTGGCTGTGGCCGACAACGCCCAGAAGCAGGCCATCATGGCCTCCCCTGCACTGAAGGCGGCCATTGGGTCGGAGGAGAAGGGCCTGGCCAGCAACGGCCGTATCCTGGTACGCCCCTCCGGAACCGAGGCTCTGGTCCGGGTCATGGTGGAGGCCGAGACCGAGGCAACTGCCCAGGCCTGTGCCGACAGATTGGCAAATCTCATAAAAACCCTCTGATTTTATGGAAACCGCCAAAATAATCTGCATAAATACTTGACATTTAAGCTGCTTTTGCCCTATAATAAGCAAGGAGTCTTGGAATGAAATCAGCAGACACCGATCAAAATGCACTTCCGGACGAGACCCTCTGCATGCGGGCTGCCTCAGGTGACCGTATTGCGGAAGAGATCCTTGTGATGCGCTACAATCGCTTAGTGCGGATTTGTGCCCGGCCTTATTTTCTGGCGGGTGGCGACAGCGAGGATCTGATTCAAGAGGGGATGCTGGGTCTGCTGAGTGCTATCCGGGAGTTCCTCCCCGAAAGGGGAAGTACCTTTCGGACCTACGCCGAGACCTGTATTCGAAATCGGATCCTTTCCGCCATTCGGGCGGCAACCCGCGATAAGCACGATCCGCTTAACCACTATGTCTCTTACGAAACCCCTCTTTTTGATGGGAACACCGACCGTTATCCATTCACCGCATCCCGGCCGCCTCTGCAAAACCCTGAGGACATGTATATCAGCAGGGAGGAACGCCGGGAGCGTCTTGGGACGCTCAAGGGACAGCTATCCGGTTTGGAGGCAAAGATCCTGACGCTTTTTCTCCGTGGTTATTCCTATGCGGAGATTGCCGTTCAGGTTGAACGGTCCCCGAAAGCGGTGGACAACGCCGTGCAGCGCATTCGGCGCAAGGTGGCACGGCACATTTCTTCCGGCGATTTCAGCGAAGGCTGAACGCAATATATCAGTCCCAGCACGATCGGTTTATTCCGGACCTGGGCAAACAGTCAAAGAGAGGGAAAAGATCATGTACGAAGACAAGACACTTGTATGCAAGGAATGCGGCCAGGAGTTCGTGTTCACCGCCGGTGAGCAGGAGTTCTACGCTGAGCGTGGTTTCCAGAACGAGCCCCAGCGCTGCAAGGCCTGCCGTGATGCCCGTAAGGCCGCTGCCCGTGGCCCCCGCGAGTACTTCACTGCTACCTGCGCTGCCTGCGGCGGCGAGGCGAAGGTTCCCTTCGAGCCCAAGTCCGATCGTCCTGTTTACTGCAGCGAGTGCTTCGCCCGTATGCGGGAGGAGCAGGGCCGCTAAATTTCATACGGCTTGAAAAAGAGACGCCCTCGCGGCGTCTCTTTTTTCTTTTGCGGGAAATCGTACATTTCCTATTGAAAAATGCGGAATAATGGGGTATACTAAAGCATACCCAAATCCTAGCTTTTTGGAGGTTTATTTTTATGGCTACCATCACCAAGGATACCATCATTGGCGACATCCTGGACATTGCCCCGGAGACCGCTCCCGTGTTCCTGTCCATCGGAATGCACTGCCTAGGCTGCCCCTCTTCCCGCGGCGAGACCGTGGAGCAGGCCTGCATGGTCCATGGCGTGGATGTTGACGCTCTGCTGGAGAAGATCAACGCGCTGGTTCCTGCCGCCAACTGATGCAGCACAAAACGGAGCGGCCACCGCCGCTCCGTTTTTCTATGCTTAAAATTGATTCAGAAAGGGGAGAAGAGGGTGCGTCCCATTGAACTGACACCCAGACTGCTCTCTCTGGCCCGGCAGGTACCGGAGGGCGCCCGCTTTGCCGATATTGGCACCGATCATGCCCGGCTGCCGGTGTGGCTGCTGGAGCAGGGGATCATCCAAAACGCAATCGCCAGCGATCTGCGGGAGGGACCACTGGAACAGGCCAGAGAGACCGCCCGCCGCCACGCCCTGACGGAGCGGCTGTCCTTCCGCCTGGGAGGTGGGCTTGCTCCCATCCGGGGCGAGGAAGTGGATGTGTGCGCCATCGCCGGTATGGGCGGCGAGACCATCGCCGCTATTTTGTCAGCCTGTCCCTGGGCAGCATCGGCAGGCCACACCTTTCTTCTCCAGCCCATGACTTCGGTGGAGGAGTTGCGGAGCTGGCTATGGCGCAGCGGATTCCGTATCACCCAAGAGGCACTGGTGGGGGAGGGGAGGACCATCTATGTGATCATCACCGCCACCCCTGGCGCCATGGTGCCGCTGACACCCGCCGAGGAGTGGGCAGGGCGCCAGTATCGCGGCATGGAGTCGCCGCTGCGCGCATCCTACTTAGACCGTCTTGCCGGCCGGGTGGCGCACATGGTGGAGGGACTGCGGAACTCCACACGGCTGGGTGATCTTGAGAAATTACCTCAGTTGGAAGAAGTGCTGACGGGGCTGAATCAGATGAAGGAGGAATGGGACAAATGGCAGCTATAAAAGACGTATTCGAGTTTCTGGACGGCCTTGCGGCCTTTGATACCCAGATGGATTTTGACAACGCCGGTTTTCTGGTGGGCCGGAGTGACCGGAAAGTCAATCGCCTGCTGGTTTCCCTGGACATCACCGAGGAGGTGGTGGAGGAGGCCGGCTCCCTGGGCGCCGAGCTTATCGTCTCCCACCACCCGGTGATTTTCCATCCCGCCAGATCCATCACTGACCGGGACCCGGTGGGCCGGACTCTGCTGGCCATGACGGAAAAGGGCATCGCCACCATCTGTGCTCACACCAATTTGGATGCCGCTGTAGGTGGTGTCAACGACGCCCTGGCCGCCCGGCTGGGTCTCAGCGATACCGTGGTGCTGGAGCCCTCTGGCACCGACCGACTGGGCCGTCCCATTGGCATCGGTCGGGCGGGCAGCGTCGCCGATGACGCCCCCGCCTCCACGGCAGAGTATGCCGCTTTTGTAAAGCAAGCGCTGGGGGCCAACGGCGTACGGTATGTGGACGCCGGCCGTCCGGTGCAGCGGGTGGCGGTGGGAGGCGGCGCCTGCGGTGACATGGGCCATCTGGCCTTGGCCTTGGGGTGCGATACCTTCGTCACTTCTGATGTAAAGTATAACCAGTTCCTGGACGCCAGGGATATGGGCCTCAACCTCATCGACGCCGGACACTATCCTACCGAGAATGTGATCTGCCCCATTCTGGCCGACGCGCTCCGCAAGGCCTTCCCTGAGATGGAGATCACCCTTACCAAACGGCACAGAGAGGTATTTTCTTACTGCTAGGGCTTGCACAATAATTGCCTTTGTGGTACAATATTTTAGCATTTTTGAGAATTTAGAAGGGGACGAATCCAATGTCAGGACATTCCAAGTGGCATAATATTCAGAAGACCAAGGGCGCCGCCGACGCGAAGCGGTCTCAAATCTTTACCAAGATCGCCCGCGAGATGATCGTGGCGGTGAAGCAGGGCGGCAGCGGCGACCCCAACAACAACTCCCGTCTGGCCACCGTCGTCGCCAAGGCCAAGGCGGCCAATATGCCCAACGACAACATCAAGCGCACCATCGAAAAGGCTCTGGGCTCCGGCAACACCGACAGCTACGAGAACGTGGTGTACGAGGGCTATGGTCCCTCCGGCGTAGCTGTTATCGTGGATGCCCTCACTGACAATCGCAACCGTACCGCTCCCGAGGTCCGTCACCTACTGGACAAGTACGGCAAGGGCCTGGGTGCCACCGGCTGTGTGTCCTGGTCCTTTGACCGCAAGGGCGTCATTGTCATCGAGAAGGAAGACCTGGACGAGGATACCGTCATGATGGATGCCCTGGACGCCGGCGCCGACGATATGCAGGCGGAACAGGAGACCTTTGAGATCTACACCGATCCCGACGCCTTCGGCACTGTTCTGGCCGCTCTGGAAGAGAAGGGCTACACCTTCCTGCAAGCCGCCGTGGAGATGGTCCCTCAGAACTACGTCAAGCTGGAAAATGAGGAAGACATCAAGAATATGGAAAAGCTCATTGACCTCCTGGAGGAGAATGACGACGTGCAGAACGTCTGGCATAACTGGGATCAGGATTGAGCAAACATCAAAAGAGCCTGCCGATTTGGCAGGCTCTTTTCTTCACATGGCACATATTCAAAGTGGCGGCACAGCCATTTTCCCGCTCCGCTGCCCAGGACTATCGCAATGGGCAAGGGTAGGATGACAAAGAGCAGGAAGTAAACCAACGGATTCCAGAACGCGATGGACAGCAGCGTAAAACGGTCGGACAAGAGATCCACTGCGCCGTTGTAAAGACGCCAGAATAGCCAGACCGCTCCCAGCATGAGCAGCCATTCCACCCGGTCGTGCCAGGCGTCGATGTCTATATGACGGGTACAGGGGCCGTCATAGTCCGGGAGTGGCTGGTCTTTTACCTCAGCCTCCAGCAATGAGGCGTAGCTCTCCAAGCCGTCCGCTTGGGCGGTATCAATGCGTCTCAGCCGTTCAGAGGCATCGATAGCCTCTTGGAGCCGGCGCCTCAGAGCGAAAGCGGCGCCGGGGGCATTGTTTGGAAAGTCCTGTCCCATGGAGCGGATCTCATCGATGGTAAAGCCCGCCTTCCGCAGGATCCCGATGGCTCGGAGCCGCTCCACATCCGGCTCGGAAAAATCCAGCCAGGTACGGCCGCCCCGCCGCTGGGATTGCGGGTTCACCAGTTGCTCCTGAACATAGAACCGCACCGCCCGTTCCGTCAGTCCGGTGGCCGCACACACTTCTTTCATCTTCATGGCTGATGCCTCCCTTTGAGAGAAGTGTACCATCTGACGTAAGGGAAGTGTCAAGCTTATTTCTGAAAAATCAAAAAGAGAGCCCGGAGCGCTGTGCTCCGGGCTCTCATATCGCAAGCAAGCCTGTAAGCCGGGTTCTGTCCTTTAAGACAGCCATCTATCTAGACGCGCCGTTGCCAACGCGTTCCAGCCACCTCCATGGGACGGCCGGGCCGGCCATATGTCCCTCCACGGTGTTGCTCCGGATAGAGTTTACAGCGATGGGCAGTCTCCAGCCATCGGGTGAGCTCTTACCTCGCCTTTCCACCCTTACCTCGTCGGCGCAGAGCCAACAAGGCGGTATCTCTCTGTTGCACTTTTCCTAGGGTCGCCCCCGGCGGATGTTATCCGTTATCCTTGCCCTACGGAGCCCGGACTTTCCTCATGGACGGCCTTTCGGCACTGCCCACGCGGCTGTCCAGCTTACTTGCAGATGGTTATTATATCTCATCCATCGGCCGATGTCAATTCGATTGAAATATTCACATTTATCGTCTATAATATATAACGACTTGGCGTGCGGTGCCGACGGCCCGTTTGCTGCTGCGTCTGACTGGAGAACCGAAAGGGGAAATGGCTATGCCGACCACCATTCAAGAATATTTGGCGGGACTCAAGGGAAAATCCGTCGCCGTTATCGGCATTGGCGTGTCCAATACGCCACTGATCAAGATGCTCTTGCGGGCAGGGATCAAGGTCACCGCCTGCGATCGGAATCGCCGTGAGGACTTCGGCGGGCTCACCGAGGAGCTGGAGAGCCTGGGTGCCGAGCTGCGGCTGGGCCCCGACTATCTGAAGGGGCTGGACCACGACGTGATCCTCCGCACCCCCGGCATGCGGCCCGACGTGCCGGAGCTACTGCTGGCGCAGGCCAAGGGCAGCGTCATCACCTCCGAGATGGAGGTGTTTTTCCAGGTCTGCCCCTGCCACACCATCGCCGTCACTGGCAGTGACGGCAAGACCACCACGACCACTATCATCGCCAGCCTGCTCCGGGAGGCGGGCTATCACACCTTTGTGGGCGGCAATATCGGAAAGCCCCTGCTGGCCGACGTGGACGGCATGGAGCCCGACGACTACGCCGTACTGGAGCTCTCCTCCTTCCAGCTCATGACCATGGACCGGAGCCCCGACATCGCCGTGGTCACCAACCTGGCGCCCAACCACCTGGACGTCCATAAGTCCATGGAGGAGTATATCACTGCAAAGGAAAATATCTTTACCCATCAGTCCCCACAGGGAAGGGCCGTCTTCAACTTTGACAATGAAATCACCCGGAATTTTGCGGAGTCCGCACCGGGCCGTGCGGTATTCTTCAGCCGCCGGCAGGCCCTCAGCGAGGGCGTCTGCCTGAGGGACAACGCCATCTGGGTGGTGTCTCCGGAGGGCTCCCGGCTGGTGCTCCCCCTGGAGGACATCCTGTTGCCCGGCGATCACAACGTGGAAAACTACATGGCGGCCATTGCCGCCGTGGACGGGCTGGTGCCCGACCAGGTGATCCGGAATTTCGCCTCCAAATTCGCCGGTGTGGAGCACCGCATCGAGCTGGTACGCACCCTCAACGGCGTGCGCTACTACAATGACTCCATCGCCTCCAGCCCCTCCCGTACCATTGCCGGCCTGCGCTCCTTTAAGGAGAAGGTCATCCTCATTGCCGGCGGCTACGACAAGCACATCCCCTTCGACGTACTTGGCCCTGAGGTGGTGGAGCATGTGAAGTACCTCATCCTCACCGGAGATACGGCGGACCGGATTGCCGACGCCATCCGGAGCTGTCCGGCCTACCACGGCGAACCGCCCATCTCCAAGTACGAGGACTTCAACGCCGCCGTCCTGGCCGCCCACAGCATGGCACAACCGGGGGATGTGGTCATCCTCTCGCCGGCCTGTGCCTCTTTTGATCACTTTAAGAATTTTGCACAGCGGGGCGAGGCTTTTAAAAAGATTGTTTATGAACTTTAAGTCCCTCGGGGCAGAACGCGGTTTTCCGCGGAAAGGAGTGGAATATTTGGACACAAGAGAAGTTTTGGGCCGCCTGAGCGCCATGGCCGGGCCCTCCGGCTTTGAGCGCATGGTGGCCATGCAGGCCGCCGACCTGATGCGGCCCTTTCTGGACGAGGCCAACGTGGATCGCTTCGGCAACGCTGTGGGTGTGCGGCTGTGCGGCCGCCCCGGTGCGCCCCGGCTGCTGCTGGACGCCCATCTGGATGAGATTGGTCTCATCGTCACCGGAATTGAGGAGGGCTTCCTCCGTTTTCGCACCATCGGTGGGGTGGACCCCCGGATGCTGCCCGACCGGGAGCTGACTGTGCTGGCCGATACCCCCATTCTGGGCGTGGTGGCCTGTCTGCCGCCCCACGTGCTCAAGGCGGAGGACAAGAAGAAGTCCATCCCCATCGACGAGCTCCGGGTGGACATCGGCATGAGCCAGGAGGAGGCCCAGCGCCGGGTGCCCATCGGCACTCCCATGGTATTCCGGGGCAGTTGCTTTGATCTCATGAACGGTAAGGTCTGCGGCAAATCCATGGACGACCGCTCCTGCTTTACCATTCTGCTGCGGACAGCGGAGCTCCTCCGGGACAAAACCCTGGATGTAGATCTTTACATCATGGGCAGCACCCGTGAGGAGGTGGGCGGTGCCGGCGCCAAGGTGGGGACCTACAGCCTCCACCCGGACTGCTGCGTGGCGGTGGATGTAACCCACGCCAAGACACCGGACAATCCCAAGGGGCGGCGCAGCGGTACCGGTGGCGGACCTCAGATCGGCGTCGGTCCCAATATGACTCGCTGGATGACTGAGCGTATGGTGTCCAAGGCCAAGGCCCTGGGGATTCCTTACGACCTGGAGGTTATGGAGGGCCACACTGGCACCAACGGATGGCACATGCAGATTGTCCGAGAGGGGATCGCCACCTCGGTGATCTCTTTGCCTTTGAAGTATATGCACAGCCCCATTGAAGTGCTGGACTTAGCAGATATCGAATCCTCGGCGGCATTGCTGGCCGCCTTTGCGGAAAACCTGGGTAAGGAGGCGAAGGAACTGTGCTGAACCTGGTCAAGGAACTCTGCCTCCTCAACGGCGTCTCCAGCGGTGAGGACGAGGTGCGTGACTACCTGATGGAGCGGTGCCGGCCCTATGCCGCCTCCATGCGGGTGGACGCTCTGGGCAATCTCATCGTTTTCAAGCAAGGGGAGAAGCACACGGGGAACAAGCTCATGCTCACCGCCCACATGGATGAGGTGGGCTTCATCGTCAACGACATCACCGAGGACGGCTATCTGAAATTTGCCCCTGTGGGCGGGATCGATCCCCGGGTGGTCATCGGTAAGCGGGTGAGCGTGGGCCGGGGACGCATCCCAGGGGCCATCGGACTCAAGGCCTACCACCTGGTCAGCACCGAAGAGGAGAAGAGGGTCCCCGACTTTGAGGACCTGTATATCGATATCGGCGCCAAGGACCGGGCCGACGCCGAGCGTGTCACGGCTCTGGGTGATCTGGTGGCCTTTGAGAGCGACGCCGTGGAGTTCGGCTCCGGCATGCTCAAGGCCAAAGCCCTGGATGACCGTGTTGGCTGTGCCGTCATGCTCAAGCTCATTGAGGAAGAGTTGCCCATGGACTGTACCTTCGTCTTCTCCGTTCAGGAGGAGGTGGGCACCCGGGGCGCCTTCGGCGCTGCCTTTTCCGTCACGCCGGAGATCGCCCTGGTACTGGAAGGAACCACGGCAGCCGATCTTCCCGGAACTGATGAGCACCGTCGGGTGGCCATCCTGGGAAAGGGCCCTGTGCTCTCCTTCATGGACAACGGCACCATCTACGACCGTGCTCTCTTTGAGCAGCTGCGGGAGCTGGCGGAAGAGCACGATATTCCGTGGCAGACCAAGAACTACCTCTCCGGCGGCAACGACTCCTCGGCCATCCAGCGGACCAAGGAGGGCGTCTGGGTGGCGGCGGTGTCCACTCCGGTCCGGTACCTGCACGCTCCGTCCGGCGTGATCTGCTGCCAGGATCTCACCCATGCGCATACGCTGGTCAAACATTTTATCGAAGCCATGGCGGCCTCGTGATACAGGAGGATAGAACAGTATGGATCTTTTGAAGACGCTTCAGGCCCTCAATGCCTGCCATGGCCCTGCCGGTGACGAGTCCGAGGTGGCCGATGTGCTGGAGAAGCTGGCCATGCCCTTTGTGGACGAGTGCCGCCGGGACACCATGGGCAATCTCATCGCCCACAAGAAGGGGAGTGGGTCCCGGGTAATGTTTGCCGCCCATATGGACTCCATCGGCTGCATCGTCACCTATATCGAGAAGGAAGGGTATCTCCGTTTTGGCAAAGTAGGTGGGCTGCATGCCCCTGATCTCATAGCCACCCCAGTCCGCTTCAAGAACGGTGTCCGTGGTGTCATCTGTCTCAGTGAGTCGGTGGACCCCAAGGATATGACACTGGACGACCTCTATATCGACATCGGCGCCCATGACGCCGATGAGGCCGGCGCTATGGTCAAGATTGGCGACACCGCCGTCTATGATACCCCTACCTACGCCGTAGGGGACCGCCTGGTCTCTCCCTACATGGACAACCGCATCTCCTGCCTGGTACTGCTGATGGCCATGGAGGAGCTCCAGAATAGCGACAATGACCTGTACTTTGTCTTTACCACCCAGGAGGAGGTTGGGCTCCGGGGCTCCAAAACCGCCGCCTATGCCATCGACCCCGATTACGGCATCGCCGTGGATGTGACGGTCTCCGCAGATGAGCTGGGAAGCAAGCACACTGGCAGCAGCAAGCTGGGTGGAGGTGCCGCCATCAAGGTGATGGACACCTCCGTAATCTGCCACCCCCAGATGGTCTCCAAGCTGGAGGCTCTGGCCAAGGAGCGGGGTATCCCCGCTCAGATGGACGTGATCAAGGCCGGCGGTACCGATGCTGGCAGCATCCACGTCAGCAAGATGGGCGTCCTCACAGGAGGCATCTCCATTCCCTGCCGCTACACCCACAGCCCCCAGGAGATGGTGGACCGGGGAGATGTGGAGGCCTGCGCCCGTCTGGTGGCCGCCTTCGCTGAGGCAAGCCTGTAACTATGGACGTGGTGCTGGATTCCATCTCAGCGGAAGAACTGGTTTGGCTGCGCAGCTTAGAGGATGAAGATGGTTTTGATACGATGACCTGCCGTCCCATCCGTCTGCGGAGCAGGGAAGAAAAGCTAAAGCTGTATCAGTCAGCTCTGGATGAGCCAAATACTGTTATTTTGGGCCTGTGGACCTCTGATAAAAAACATCTGATTGGTAAATTGACCGCGTCAGATTGGAATCCTAGAAATCGCAGTATGGAAATAGGCTATTACCTCTGCCCAGAATGGCGTGGAAAGGGGTATATGAGGTACGCATTGCAGACCTTCTGCCGCATGCTGTTCTTGGATCAAGATTGCAATAAAGTGATGGCCCAAACCGGAGCGTTTAATTTTTCATCGATCCGTCTCCTGGAATCCTGCGGATTTCGGAGAGATGGGGTCCTGCGGCAGCACCATGAGAAAGACGGTATCCTCTATGACGATTTTTTATTTAGCCTTTTGTCAGATGAATGTATAAAACCATTGGAAAGCAGAGAGTGAAAAGGAATATGCCATTACAGATAAGTGACCGTGTCCGGGAACTGGGTCGGAAAGCTCAGGCCGACCTGGGAGATCAGTTCGCCCGTATCGACGCCATTGCAGAGGAAAACACGCAGAAGGTCCTGGCGGCCTTTCAGAAGCATCGGGTGGCGGAGGCCTACTTTGCCGGCACCACCGGCTATGGCTACGACGACCTGGGCCGGGACAAGCTGGAGGAGATTTACGCCGACATCTTTGGTACGGAGGACGCTCTGGTCCGTATCGGCTTTGTCAACGGTACCCACGCTATCTCCTGCGCTCTGTACGGCGCCCTGCGGCCAGGGGACACCTTGGTCTACGCCGTGGGGGCGCCCTATGACACCATCCAGGGTGTCATAGGTATCACGGATAAGGGCTTTGGATCGCTGAAGGACTATGGTATCAACTACCGACAAGTAGAATTGGTTGACGACAAGCCCGACCTGGAAGGTATGGCCAGGATGGTCCGGGAGGACCCCACCGTGAAGGTGGTCATGATCCAACGCTCCAAGGGCTATGCCACCCGGGCGTCCTTGTCCGTGGAGGATATTGGGGAGATGTGCCGGGTCATCAAAGCCGCCAACCCCAACGTGGACGTCCTGGTCGACAACTGCTACGGTGAGTTTGTGGAGACCCTGGAGCCCACCCAGGTGGGGGCTGACTTGGTGGTGGGTTCCCTCATCAAGAATCCCGGCGGCGGCCTGGCTCCCACCGGCGGCTATATGGCCGGGCGGAAGGACCTCATCGAAAAGGCCTCTTACCGTATGACGATCCCCGGTATCGGCCGGGAGTGTGGCTCCACGCTGGGCAACAACCGTCTACTCTATCAAGGACTTTTCCTTGCCCCCCATACCACCGCGCAGGCGGTGAAGACGGCGGTCTTTGCCGCCCGGATTATGGAGCTACTGGGCTATGAGGCCGAACCCTCCTCCCAGGCGGTCCGCCACGACATCATCCAGATGATCCATCTGGGCAATCCCGAGGCCGTGAAACGCTTCTGCAAAGGCATCCAGAAGGGCGCCCCGGTGGACTCCTACGTGACTCCAGAGCCCTGGGACATGCCCGGTTATGATTCCCAGGTCATCATGGCGGCGGGGGCCTTCATTCAGGGCGCCTCCATTGAGCTCTCTGCCGACGCTCCCATGCGGGAGCCCTACACCGTCTACCTCCAAGGTGGCCTTACCTATGAGAGCGGCAAGGCCGGCGTACTCCTGGCGGTGGAGGAGCTTTTACAGGACTGATACGAGCCATTGCCCGCATAGAGTTGCCATAGGAGGTGACTGCTATGCGGGCTTGGTATGGTCGGCCATTTCGCCGCTGTCGTTCCCGCCGGAAGGGAAGGGACCTCTGGCTGGCCGGGCTTTTCGGTGTCCTGCTGGCGCTGGGCTTCATTTTCAGCCTGGAGCTGCGACTCCGACCGGTGGTGGAGACCATGGCGAAGGCTAAGGTGACCAATTCTGTTACCCAGTTACTGGATGGTGTCGTTACGGCTGAGATCCAGTCCAGAGCCATCACCTACAGCGACCTCATTACCGTGGAGAAGGATGATACCGGCCGTATCACGGCTCTCACCAGTAATATGGCGGCGCTGAACGACCTGCGCACCAGTATTCTGAGTGATGCGGTGGCGGCGGTGGATCAGATCGATGCCCAGAGCCTGTCCATCCCGGTGGGGAACCTGACAGGGATCAATTTCTTTTCCGGGCGGGGCTTTGACCTGCCTGTAGATGTGATGTCTGTGGGGACCGCCCACGCCGTGTTCCAGAGCCAGTTCTTCGATGCCGGCATTAACCAGACCCGGCACCAGATCCTGCTGCAGGTGACGGTTGACCTGGATATCCTGCTCCCCGGAGGGGATTTGCCAGCCGAGGTCAGCACCCAGGTCCCGGTAGCCGAAACTATCATCGTGGGCAGTGTTCCGGATACCTATGTGGAGCTTCCGACCATTCAGGATGGCGAGGGATCGTAAGTATTTTTTAAAAAAGAGTCTTCTCCCACGTGTTAGAATGAGAAAAAACCTGGGAGGGAACAATTCTATGTGGTCTGTTTTGGAGGAAGTGGCGGGCGATGTGTTCCGCTATGTGGTTCAGATGCTGCCCTGCGCCTTTGCCAGTGCCGTTTTGTTTTTTGTTCTGCTTCCTATCCGCCGCCACTGTCTGGCCCGCCGGGGCCTAAAAAGCCCGGTTCTGCGGGAGGGAACGCTTCTGGTCTTTGTCCTCTTCTGTGCCGGGCTGGCCGCCCTGACCATCTTTCCCTCCAATCTGTGGAGCTTTGTGATTGCCCCAAACCGCTGGCCGGATGGGATTACTTTCTGGAGTTTCTATCCCACCATGGAGGAACTTTCTACCCGGCTCCAACGCCTCCCGGAGGAGCTACCCCGGCTTCTGACCCCCTTTCCCGGCGGCATCGCCTACCATTTTCACAGCTATTGGAGCGCCTTTCTTTTTCTGGGGAATGTGGGAATGTTTCTGCCCATCGGCTTTTTTACCGCTCTGCTCTGGCGGCAGGGGAGTCTGTGGCTCTCCACACTGACGGGCTTTCTAGCCTCTCTGAGCATCGAGACCATCCAACTGTTCATCGACCGGGGCACCGATCTGGATGACCTGATCCTCAACACGGTGGGCGCTGCCGCCGGCTATCTGCTATACCGGCTGCTGCGCGCCATCACCCCCGGATTTGCAGCAAAATTCACTTGTGTAAAGGTGTGATCCCTTCGTGGACGAGATCCAAGAAATCCAGGACCTGCGCCGTGAGCTGGAGCAGGCCAACTATGAATACTACGTATTGGACAACCCCGCCATGAGCGACTACGACTTCGACCACAAGCTCCGCCGTTTGGAGGAGCTGGAGGCCGCCCATCCGGAGCTGGCCAGTCCGGACTCGCCCACGCAGCGGGTAGGAGGCAAGGTGGCCGAGGGCTTTGACGAGGTGGTCCACCGGGTTCCTCTGGAGAGCCTTCAGGACGTATTCTCCCTGGAGGAGCTGGGCGAATTCGACCAGCGGGTACGGGAAGCCCTGCCCGATGGGGTGGAGTACGACGTGGAGCCCAAGGTGGATGGCCTGTCTGTGGCTCTGGAGTATGAAAATGGCATCTTTGTCCGCGGTGCCACCCGGGGCGACGGTCTGGTGGGGGAGGACGTTACGGAAAACCTCAAGACCATCCGCTCCATCCCTCTGCGCCTGCCGGAGGCCCTGCCTTCGCTGATCGTGCGGGGAGAGGTCTTCATGCCCCGTCAGGTCTTTGAAGAACTGAACGCCGAGGCGGAGCTCCAGGGAAAGCCCCTCTTTGCCAATCCCCGGAATGCAGCCGCCGGCTCTTTGCGCCAGCACGATCCCAAAATCGCCGCTCAGCGCCGGCTGGACATCCGGGTCTTCAACGTCCAGTGGGCGGAAGGGCGGACCTTCACCACCCACAGTGAGTCCCTGGACTACCTGGTGAGCCAGCGCTTCAAGGTCATTCCCCATGAGAGCTGCTCCGATATTGCCAGCGCGGGAGAGTGCATCCGCCGCATGGGTGATGAGCGCGAGAGCTATCCCTTCGATATCGACGGAGCGGTGGTGAAGGTCAACAACCTTGCGGACCGGGATCGTCTGGGCTCCACCGCAAAATTCCCTCGGTGGGCCGCCGCCTTCAAATATCCCCCGGAGCAGAAGGAGAGCGTTGTGGAGGACATCGTGGTCCAGGTGGGCCGGACGGGGGTCCTTACACCGAAAGCGGTTGTAAAGCCAGTTCGCCTTGCAGGTACCACCGTCACCAACGCCACGCTCCACAACCAGGATTTTATCACGGAGAAGGACATTCGCATCGGTGACACAGTGCTGGTCCAGAAGGCGGGGGAGATCATTCCCGAGATCGTGTCCGTCATCAAAGAGAAGCGTCCGGAGGGCACCGAGCCTTATTTCCTGCCCAAGACCTGTCCTGTCTGCGGCGCGCCAGTGGAGCGGGACGAGGACGGCGCCCACATCCGCTGCACCGGCGCGGAATGCCCTGCCCAGCGTCTACGCCATCTGGTCCACTTCGCCAGCCGGGACGCCATGGACATTGAGCACTTGGGTCCTGCCGTGGTGGAGGCCCTGGTGGGTGCCGGCCTGGTGAAGGGCCCCGGCGACCTCTACCATCTGAAGGCGGAGGATGTGGAACAGCTGGAGCGCATGGGCAAGAAGAGCGCCGAGAATCTGATCGCCGCCATTGAAAAATCCAAATCCGCCGGCTTGGGCCGCCTGCTCTTTGCCTTCGGCATCCGTCAGGTGGGGCAGAAGGCGGGAAAGGTGCTGGCCGCCCGATTTGGCACTTTGGACGCCCTCATAGCCGCCGACGCCGAGACCCTCACGGCCGTGCCTGACATCGGCGCCATCACGGCCCAGAGTCTGATGGAGTGGTTCCAGAGCCCACAGAGCCGCCATCTCATTGAGACCCTCCGGGAGGCCGGTGTGTCTTTTGACAGCACCGAGGCATCGGTGGGAGAGGCCCTGGCGGGCAAGACCTTTGTCCTCACTGGCACGCTGGAACATCTAGGCCGGAAGGAGGCCACAGAGCTCATTGAGGCCCAGGGGGGTAAGGTGTCCGGCTCCGTATCCAAGAAGACCAGTTACGTGGTGGCGGGGGAGGCCGCCGGCTCCAAGCTCAAGAAGGCCGCCGAGCTGGGCATTCCCGTGCTCACGGAGGCTGAACTTCTGAGCCTGCTGGAGGGGAGCTCCACCTAACGTAGTCACAGCCCTCATGGGGCGTGTCTCAGTCGAGACACGCCCCATGCGTTTTCTCAATTTTCAGTCAAAGGGGCGTTTTATATGATCGTGCTTCTGTGTGTGGACAAAAAGAATGGAATGGCCTTCCATCAGCGTCGGCAGAGCCTTGACCGGGCGGTGCGGGCGGATATTTTGACCATGGCCGCCGGGAAACCGATCTGGATGACCCCCTATTCCGCCCGGCAGTTCATCGAGCCGGAGGCCGTGATCCAAATATCTGAGTCACCTCTGTGCCAGGCCGGGGAGGGAGCCCTCTGTTTCATGGAGTTCCCGCCCCTGTCCCCCGACCTGGACCGGATCGAAGCTCTGGTGCTCTACCGGTGGGATAGGGTCTACCCCGCCGACCAGTGGCTGGATCTGGACCTGAAAGCGGGATTTTGGCTGGCCTCCAACTGCGATTTCTCCGGCTACTCCCATGAAAAAATCACGAAAGAGGTTTACCAGCGATGAAACGAATCCAAGCGATCCTACTAGCCATGGCGATGCTCTGTACATTGCTGCTCAGTGGATGTGAAGGTATAACACCTTCCTCTATTTCCGTATCTTACTCCTTGGACGACCTGCCCGCCTACAACGGCGAACCCTATGTGACGGTCAACGACAACGAACCCTTCTTCACCCAGGAGGATGTGACCACCAATTCCTATGAGACCTACAGCGATCTGGACGCGCTGGGCCGCTGCGGTGTGGCCTGGGCCAATGTGGGGATCGACCTGATGCCCACGGAGGACCGGGGGAGCATCGGCCAGGTGAAGCCCTCCGGCTGGCAGACCGTCAAGTATGACATTGTGGATGGGAAATACCTTTACAATCGTTGCCACCTCATAGGATTCCAACTCACCGGCGAGAATGCCAATGAGAAGAACCTCATCACCGGCACCCGCTATCTGAACATAGACGGTATGCTGCCCTTTGAAAACCAGGTGGCCGACTACGTCAAGGAGACCGAAAATCATGTGCTCTACCGGGTGACCCCCATCTTTCAAGGAGATGAGCTGGTGGCCCGGGGCGTCCTCATGGAGGGCTTGAGCGTGGAGGACGGAGGCGAGGGCATCTGCTTCTGCGTCTACGCCTACAACGTCCAGCCGGGGATCGTCATCGACTACGCCACCGGCAACAGCTGGCTGGAGGGGAAGGATACCCAAACCCAGGAGACTTCCAACTCCAGCGGGGGCACCGCTTATGTCATCAACACCAACTCCGGCAAATTCCATCTGCCCACCTGCTCCAGCGTGGAGGACATGTCCCCCAGTAATCGTCAGGACTTTGTGGGAGACCGGCAGGAGCTTCTGGATCAGGGATACACCCCCTGCAGCGTCTGCAAACCCTGAGGGATTGAGATCGGGAGGAAGTTTATGAGAGATATTGTCACGTCGTTTGGGGCCTGGGTACAGGAGACCTGTGAGAAGGACCCCGTTAAGGCCAGGCGCTGGCTGGCCAGAGGCTATCGGGCCAAGGAACTGCAGATCCGCCACGATCCCCGGCTGAAGGACAGCCCTGCTGCTCGGATGGTGGCGGCCCAGACCATGCGGGCCATGACGCTGCCCTTGGTCCACCCTGAGCGCTCCGCCATGGCCAGCCTGTTCCTGCCCTGTGAGCCATTGCAGGTCATGGGACTCTATCCATACTCCTGTGAGGGTTTTGGCTGCTTTCTGTCCGGTACTCAGGCCGAGCAGTCCTTTTTGCACTACGCCGAGAGTCAGGGGCTGCCGGACACCTTCTGTTCCTACCACCGGATCTTCATCGGTGCGGCGGAGAAAGGCCTTATGCCCAAGCCCCGGTTCATTTTGAATACCACCCTGGCCTGCGACGCCAACCTGCTCACCTTCCGCCGGTTAGCGGAATACTTTCAGGTGCCCCAGTTTGTGGTAGACGTGCCCTATGAAACCGACGAGCCGGCGGTGGACTATGTAGCAGACCAGCTCCGAGAGATGGTCCGTTTTATGGAGAAGGAGACGGGCCAGAATCTAAAGGACGACGACCTTCGGACCGCAGTGGCCCGGAGCCAGCGGAGCATGGAGCAGTTCGACCGCTACATGACCCTACGCGCAGACAAGCTGCTAATCGGGGAGCTCACCGGCGAGATGTTTTCTGCCTTTGCCCTCCACACTCTGCTGGGCACTCCGGAAACCGAGGCGTATACCCGCCGGTGTATCCAGGAGGCGGAGAAGGCTCCTTCTGCGCAGGGGATGCGGCTGGTGTGGATGCACACCACCCCCTTTTGGGTACAGCCCCTGCGTCAGGTCACCGACTACAACCGTCAGGTTCAGGTGGTGGCCTGCGACATGTGCTTTGAGGGCCTGCTGGAGGGGCCCGTGGATGACGACCCCTACCGGGCCATGGCCCGGCGGGTGGTCTGCTCCGCCTTCAACGGTCCCGTAGAGCGGCGCATCCAGCGGGGCATCGACGCAGCCCGTCAGGTCAAGGCGGACGGCGCCGTGTGGTTCTGCCATTGGGGCTGCAAGCACACCCTGGGCGGTGCTCAGTTGGCCAAACAGGGCTTTGAGGCCGCCGGGATTCCTTGTCTGGTTCTAGATGGAGATGGCTGTGACCGCAGCCACGGCGGGGAGGGGCAGCTGGCCACCCGGATGGAGGCTTTTGTTGAGATGCTCAAAGCAGGGGGGAGGTCCAAGGAATGAGCACCACCTATTATATCTGCAAATACACCCCGGTGGAGCTGCTGGAGGCTTTGGGCGGTACCTGCCAGGTCCTGGACGAGATGCCGGACAACTTTTCTCTCAGTGACCAGATGGGGCATCCCAATCTCTGCGGCTTCGGCAAGTCTGTGCTAGAAGCCTGCTTCTCCGGGCAAGTGAAGGAGCTGGTGCTGGTCAATTGCTGCGACACCATCCGCAGCGTCTATGACATTCTGGCCGCCAAGGGTGAGATGGACTTCTTGTTCCTGCTGGACATGCTCCACACCAGCGGTCCCAGAGCTACCGCCCGCACAAAGGCGGAGTTGCTCCGACTGGCCGAGGCCTACGCAACTTATAAAGGAACGACCTTTGATCCCAATCGGTTCCGAGCCGCCTTCCACCCGTCGGAGCGTCCAGATGGCCCCTACCTCAGTGTCATGGGTGGCAGGGTAGGGGACAGGCTCTTCCAGACCATGGCGGAGTCTATGCCGCTGCCGGTGTGCAACGACACCTGTGTCCACGACCGTTTTGTGCCGCCGCCAGAGGGGGAGGAAACGGACCTGGAGGCCCTCATGGAGCCCTACGCCGAGGCCCTGTTGGAGCAGGTCCCCTGCATGCGTATGACCGATGTGACCGGCCGGGAGAGCCTACGGCGGTCGCCCGATCTGCGGGGCATCATCTATCATACAGTGAAGTTCTGCGACTACTATGGCTTCGAGTACTCCAAGCTCCGCAAGGACTGCGGCGTGCCGCTGCTGAAGCTGGAGTCCGACTATACCATACAGAGCAGCGGGCAGCTCCGCACCCGGCTGGAGGCCTTTGCGGAGAGCCTATCACCGGAGACCACACTGACCAGGAAGGGGAGAGGACAAGTGAAGAAGGGATATTTTGCAGGGATCGACAGCGGGTCCACCAGTACGGATGTGGCTATTCTGGATCAGGACAAGCATCTGGTTGCGCAAGTCATCCTGCCCACCGGCGCTGGCGCCGCGGCGGGCGCAGAGCGGGCTATGGAGGCGGCCCTGACCCAGGCTGGACTGAAGCCGGAGGACATCACCGCTACCGTCACCACCGGCTATGGCCGCTCTGCTATCCAGCTGGGTGACAAGTCGATCACCGAGATCACCTGTCATGCCAAGGGTGCCTTCTTCCTGGACCCCACGGTGCGCACAATCATCGACATCGGCGGTCAGGACAGCAAGGTCATTCGGGTGGACGAGACCGGCAACGTGGTGAATTTTATCATGAACGACAAGTGTGCCGCTGGAACTGGCCGTTTTCTGGAGCTCATGGCCCGGACCCTGGAGCTCTCGCTGGATGAGATGAGCACCGCTGGTCTGAGCTGGAAAGAGGACATTACCATCTCCAGCATGTGTACTGTCTTCGCTGAGTCGGAGGTGGTCTCCCTCATCGCCCAGAACAAGAGCACCGCCGACATTATCCACGGTCTCAATGAGGCGGTGGCGGCCAAGACTTGCGCCCTGTGCAAGCGGCTGGGCGGGGAGCCCACTTATATGATGACGGGCGGCGTCTCCAAGAACAAGGGCGTAGCGGAAGCCATCCAGCGCCTTTTGGGTGCACCCCTACAAATCTCTAGTGAGGCACAGCTCAACGGTGCTTTAGGTGCGGCCCTGTTTGCCTTGGAACTATCATAACAATATAATGGAGTTCTGGGCCTAAGATCAGTCAGATCCACACCGCCTATCCGGAGTCTGTCACGCCGCCGACTGCGCCGCCCTCCGGTAGCAGTTACGGTGGTGGTGGCGGCTCTAGTGAAGGTTCCAGAAATGTGACGGTTGTACCAGAATAACAATAAAAGAGCAGGCGGCGCGGAAATATTCCGCACCGCCTGTGCCATTTCTCAGCGATCGAAAGCTGGATTAGTAAAGTAGACGTTCTTCTGGTCCATTTTCTCCTTGGCCAGGCGCACTGCCTCGCCAAAGCGCTGGAAGTGGACGATCTCCCGCTCCCGGAGGAAACGGATGACGTCATTGACGTCGGGATCGTCGCTGAGACGGAGAATGTTGTCATAGGTGACCCGGGCCTTCTGCTCGGCAGCCATGTTTTCGGTGAGGTCGGCGATGACATCGCCTTTCACGCCGATACCGGCAGCGTTCCAGGGAGCTCCAGAGGCAGCTGTGGGATAGATGCCAGTGGTGTGGTCCACAAAATAAGGGGCAAAGGAGGGGCAGTTCCGGACCTCCTCGTCGGTGAGTTCCCGGGTGAGCTGGTGGACAATGGCGCCGATCATCTCCAGGTGGCCCAGCTCCTCAGTACCAATATCGGTGAGGAGAGCTTTGAGCTCCGGATAGGGCATGGCGTAGCGTTGGCTCAGGTAGCGCAGAGATGCGCCCAGTTCTCCATCCGGTCCGCCATACTGGCTGATGATAAAGGAGGCCAGCTTCGGATTGGGATTTTTGATATGCACAGGGTATTGCAGCTTTTTTTCATAAGAAAACATGTCAGCCTCTCCCTTCGTCCGAATTCCAGGGCCACGGCTCCTTAGGCCAGGTATAGGTCTTGCTGGCTGCAGCATCGCTCCTCATTACAGGACCGTTAGCGGCTGCGTAGGAAGCACGGGCCTCCTGCTCCATAGCGGTGTACTTTTGGAAGAGAGCAAAGGCTTCCCCATCAGAGGGATGGGTGTCTAGATAAAGGGCCAGCTCCTGGACCACAAACTCCAGAGCCTGGAGCTGAGTGAGAGGGCTCTCGGCCACGGCGGCAGCGGTCTTTTTTGCCCGGAAGGGAAGGTCCAAACCAGGGTAGAGGGTGCCACTGCTTAAAGCTTCCATCTGCTCATAGCGCTTGGCGCCGGTCTGCTGGAACGGCACATAGGGTACTGCCAGAGGCGCACAGGACGGCAGAATGCCACAGGCATCCCCGCAGGGTACGGGTTCAGTTCCATGTTCAGGGTACACGGGATGTTCCTCCTCGCTGGATTTTGGCGGCTCCCGCTTTGACGGGAAAACCCGCCATCCCATCCTATGCACCAGAGTTACACTTGGCCCCTGTTTACTTTTTCAGACCGCCTATGGTATAATGGGGTCCGCTCAATGGAGTGTCCCAGAAACTCACTTAGGAGAGAGAGATTTGAAGCGTGAAAATGACCTGGGCAGAGATCCAATCCGTCCCCTGGTACTGCGGGTTGCTCTGCCCTCTATGCTGGCCCAGTTCGTCAGTGTGTTCTATAGCATTGTTGACCGAATGTATATCGGCAACATTCCGGAGATTGGCGACACAGCCCTGGCCGGAGTGGGAATCTGCGGTCCTATCGTAACCGTTGTAGGGGCTTTTGCCTTCCTGGTAGGTGTGGGCGGTGCACCTCTCATGAGTATCAAGCTGGGAGAGGGAGATCGGGATGCAGCGGAACGGATTCTTGCCAACTGCTTTTTGATGCTGCTTGTTCTATCGGCTTTCCTGACCGTTGTATCCCTCCTCATTCGGGAACATCTGCTCATGTGGTTTGGCGCTAGTACGGTTACCTTTCCCTATGCTGACGCCTATATCACCATCTACCTTATGGGTACCGTATTCGCTCTTATGTCCTCCGGACTCAACCAGTTTATCGTATGTCAGGGCTTTGCCAACGCCGGTATGCGTTCCGTTCTTCTGGGTGCGGTACTCAATATCGTGCTGGACCCTGTCTTTATCTTCCTCTTGGATATGGGGGTTCAAGGTGCGGCCTTGGCTACAGTGCTCTCCCAGATAGCCTCCTGCGCCTATGTGCTCCTGTTTCTCTTTGGTCATCGTCCTCCAGTTCGCATCACATTCGGCAGTTACCGCATCAGGACGGTTCGTGCCATCCTAACTGTAGGGTTAACCTCCTTTATCATCATCGCTATGGACAATGTAATGATCATTGCCATGAATACCATCCTCCAGCGTTATGGAGGAGCAGGGGAGGGGGATATGCTGGTCACCTGCGCCACCATCATGCAGAGCTTTATGCTGATGATCACCATGCCCCTGGGCGGCATCACTGGAGGGACCCAGAGCATCTTGGGCTTCAATTACGGTGCCCGCCGCCCCGACCGGGTGCTGGAAGCTCAGAAATATATCGTTCTGATATGTATCCTCTTTACCACCGTGTTTTTCCTGGTAGCCCAGCTGATCCCCCAGGTCTTTGTCCTCGTTTTCACCCGTGATCCAGAATATGTGGCCATGGCCTCCCGGGCCATCCGAATCTTTACCTTGGGTGTGATTCCGTTGGGTGTCCAGTATACCATTGTGGACGGTTTTACCGGCATGGGTGTGGTCCGGGCCTCTCTGCCCTTGTCTTTTTGGCGAAAGGGCCTCTATTTCGTGAGTCTCTTCGTCCTTCCTGCACACTTTGGTGCCCAGGCTGTCTTTTTCACTGGGCCCATCTCCGACTTTGGTGGTACGGCCGTATCGGTCCTGGTTTACCTTCTGACCATTAAACGAATCCTGAACAAGCGGGCGGCACCGGTTGCTATCGAGCCTGCCTGACACATGCCGCCGCCTTTCCGGGCATACACTGCCGGGAGGGGGGGTACGATCATGAAGAAGATGGAGGGAAGAATTTCGCGTTGGTGGGGTAGAAGGACAATCTTCGGCCTGGCGGCCCTTCTGCTGGCCGCCGGGACAGCTTGTCTCCTGCTCCGGCCGGGGCCATCGGTGCCCACGCTGGCTGGGCCGGCTCAGCTCCGGGGTACCACTGTGGTCATCGACGCCGGACACGGCGGGGAGGACGGAGGGGCCGTTTCCCCTGCTGGAACCGTGGAGAGCGGCGTCAACCTGGAGATCGCCCTGCGGCTAGACACTGTTCTGGGCCTTTATGGCGCAGATACCGTGCTTCTCCGCACCGAAGACATCTCCCTCCACGATCCCGAGGCCCAGACCCTGCGGGAGAAGAAGGCCTCTGATTTACGCAACCGTGTGGAGCGGGTGGAGGCCATCCCGAACGCGCTGCTGATAAGCATTCACCAAAATACCTATACTGGCAGCGGCCGCTATCACGGTGCCCAGGTCTTTTATGCCGACGCAGAAAGCAGCCAGCCCCTGGCCCGGCACACTCAGGAGATCCTGCGCCGGGCGTTGGATCCGGGGAATACCAGGCAGGCGGCCAAGCTGCCCGGCGCCGTCTATCTGATGGACCACGTCACCTGTCCTGCCATTCTGGTAGAGTGTGGGTTCTTGTCTAATGCGGAGGAGGACGCTCTGCTGCGTAACCCCGGATACCAGACCAAGCTGGCCGCCGCTCTGGCCAGCGCTCTTTTGTCACCTGTCCCTGAGGAGGGGGCATAGAAAGGGAAGTGGACCGATCTTGAAGTCAAAAACCGTTTTTTACTGTACAGAATGCGGAAACGAGACCCCAAAATGGGTAGGGAAGTGCCCCGCCTGCGGTAGCTGGAACACCGTGGTGGAGCAGCCCGCAGAGCCCAAGAAGCGCTCCACTCCGGCCCAGGCCAGAAGCGCCGTCCGGGGCGTGCCGTTGAACCGCCCAAAGCCCATCCGGGAGGTAGAGACTACCGACGAGCTTCGGTTCCGGACTGGACTGAGCGAACTGGACCGGGTACTAGGTGGGGGAGCGGTCCAGGGCTCTCTGGTGTTGGTGGGCGGCGCCCCCGGCATCGGCAAGTCCACCCTGATGCTCCAGATCTGCCAGAGTCTGTGCCAGAGCTCCAAAGTGCTCTACGTCTCTGGCGAGGAGTCGGAAAGGCAGATCAAGCTCCGGGCCGACCGCCTGGGCGTGGAGAGCGACGAGCTCTATCTGCTGGCTGAGACCGATCTGGAGGACATCTTTGAATCGGTGACCGAGCTGCGGCCCGACGTGCTCATTGTGGACTCTATCCAAACCATGTACCATGGGGAGAACACCAGCGCTCCGGGCAGCGTGGCCCAGGTCAAGGAGTGCACCATGGCTCTCATGCAGCTGGCAAAAGGGCAGGGGGTCACCGTCTTTGTCATCGGCCATGTGAACAAAGAGGGTTCCATCGCGGGGCCCAAGGTGCTGGAGCATATGGTGGACTGCGTGCTCTACTTTGAAGGGGAGCCCCACATGTCCTACCGCATCCTGCGGGCGGCAAAAAACCGTTTTGGTGCTACCAATGAAATCGGTGTCTTTGAGATGGCCGACAGCGGCCTTACCCAGGTGCCCAATCCGTCGGAAACCCTGCTGGCCGGGCGTCCCCTGGACACACCAGGGACCTGCGTTACCTGTGTCATGGAGGGCGTACGACCCATTTTGGCCGAGGTCCAGGCTCTGCTGGCGCCCAGTGGCTACGGCAATGCTCGGCGGACCAGCAACGGCTTTGACTACAACCGGGCTATGCTGCTCCTGGCGGTGCTGGAAAAGCGGGGCGGGCTCATGGTCAGCGGCTGTGACGCCTATATCAACGTCATCGGCGGCCTGAGCCTGGACGAGCCAGCCGCCGACCTGGCGGCCATCATCGCCATGGCGTCCAGCTTTCGGGATAAGAGCGTACCGGGCAGTTTGGCGGCCATCGGCGAGGTGGGCCTGACCGGCGAGCTGAGGTCCGTGAGCGCGCTTGGACAACGGCTCAGCGAAGTGTGCCGACTGGGATTCACACAGTGTTTGATTCCGGCCCGGAACAGCGCCCGGTTCCAGGAGCCGGACGGCCTGCAACTCATCCGGGTGAAAAACATCCGGGAGGCCCTGGCCGCCGTCCTGACCTGAGACGGACCGTAAACGACTAACACAATCAAAAAATATGTAACACCAACAACAGACGATCATGAAATCAACAGCATCAGGCCCAGGAGGCCAAAAAGTCTCCTGGGCCATCTACCGAAAGGGGGGTCTACTCTATACTCAACAAAATAAAAATTTTGTTGAGTTGGAGGGAGGCTATGGACCGAAATGACTATAAATTGGACGCACCCAAGCTGCTGCGGGACTTCCTGGTCTACCATGAGACCATCCAGGGCCATTCCAAAAAAACCGTGGATGAATACTATCTAGACCTGCGTAACTTCTTCCGTTACATCAAACTGGAACGTGGTCTGGTGCCCAGGACCACCGAACTGGACCAGATCTCCATCGACGATCTGGACTTGGAACTGGCTCGTTCCGTCACCCTCAGCGACGTATACAGCTACATGAGCTACCTCAGCCGTGACCGGCTCAAGCACGCCAACAGTCCCTCTTCCGGCTTTGGGCTAGAGCCCTCCGCCCGGGCCCGCAAAATCGCTGCCATCCGCTCCTTTTACAAATACCTCTCCAGCAAGGCCAAGCTCATCAGTGAAAATCCCATGCAGGACCTGGACGCCCCCCGGCTCAAAAAATCACTGCCCCGGTATCTGAGTCTGGACGAGAGCATCCAGCTTCTGGAAGCTGTGGACGAGCCAAACCGGGCCAGGGATTACTGTATATTGACGCTGTTCCTCAACTGCGGACTTCGTATCTCGGAGCTGGTGGGCCTCAACCTAACCGATGTACGCGAGGAGCAGCTACGGGTGCTGGGCAAGGGCAACAAGGAGCGGATGATCTTCCTGAATGGTGCTTGTCGGGACGCGCTGGATGACTGGCTGGCCGAGCGCAGCCAGAGCGCCGCAGTGGATCGGAACGCTCTGTTCCTGACCCGCCGCCACACCCGTATGACCACCGATGCCGTCCATTACATGGTCAAACAACGCCTGAAAAAGGCCGGGCTGGACGCATCCCTTTACTCCAGCCACAAGCTCCGCCACACGGCGGCCACCCTGATGCTTCAGAACGGCGTGGATGTGCGCACCCTTCAGGAGGTACTGGGCCACGAGAACCTGAACACCACCCAGATCTACACACACGTAGACAACGCCGAGTTGCGCATGGCGGCCAGTGCCACACCACTCTCCAAGGTCCGTCGGAAAAAACAACCACAGGCCGGCGGTCAGGGTACGGGCGGGCCGGGCGGCGGCGCGAACTCTGGCGGATAAGCCCCTAAAATGTGGAGATACCGGATCTCCTCAAAGAAATAGGTACTCAGCGGCCGGAAGTCGGCGTCATAGCTATGGGCGGCCACCAGGATATTTTCCAACGTGGGCGGGTCACCCACCTCCACCACCACCGGAGTGTGTCCAAAGGTGGTGCCCCGAAATCGCAGTTGGACAAAATCCGCCGGCTCAATGCCGTCAATGGTGGTCTCTACTCCAAACGGCCCCCTGCTCTCCTCCTTCCGGGTAATGAAGTTATAGAAATAAGGCACACCCGTCCAGGAAGGTGATTTCTGATTGGCGTCGATGTAGTACCACCCATAGGTGGGCGTAAGATTCATGATGCCTGTACCGGCATACAAACACTGGGAGGCAAAGTTGGTACAGTCTCCTCCCAGGTTTTCATAATCATAATAGGCCGGGTTCCGGCTGTACGCCCAGCGATGGGCATATCGGAGCGCAGCCTCCCTGTCATATGGGAGTATAGGCAACGGCATGGCATTCACCCTTTCTCATTGCTGTATCATGCTATGCGCCAGTGCTGACCCGGGCCACAACAAAGGAGAAATGAAACACAATGCGTTACGAAGCAGTGATTTTTGATTTGGATGGTACTCTGCTCAACACTCTGGATGACCTGGCGGCCAGTACCAATCGGGCTCTGACACACTTTGATCTGCCTCAACGGTCCCTGGATGAGGTCCGACAATTTGTGGGAAACGGTGTGGAGAAGCTCATCCGCCGGGCTGTACCAGCCGGCACTGATGAAACACTGACCCTGGACTGCTTGGAGTGGTTCAAGAAAGACTATATGGTACATATGCGGGATCAGACCGCCCCCTATCCTGGTATCCTGAAGCTACTCAAACAGCTGCAAAACAATGACTGTAAAGTGGGAGTGGTATCCAATAAATTCGACGGTGCGGTAAAGGAGCTCTGCCGGGAGCACTTTGGTGGCCTCCTCCCTGTTGCCATCGGCGAGCGTCCCGGAGCGCAGAAGAAGCCCGCCCGGGATCTGGTGGACCTGTGTGTTGCGGAATTGGGCGTTCATCCGGACCACTGCGTCTATGTGGGGGATTCCGACGTGGATATCCAGACGGCGGCCAACGCCGGGCTCCCCTGCCTGTCGGTCTCCTGGGGCTTTCGGAGCCGTGATTTTCTGATGGCGCACGGCGCCTCTGCCATCATAGATACCCCAGAGGACCTGTTCCGCGCCTTATAATGACAAAAAACGAGAGCACTGCGGTTTTGACCCGCAGTGCTCTCGTTTTCATTTTACCGGATTAGCCGACGGATTTCCTCCTCCGGCATGCTCCAAGATAGGAATTCCATCAGGGTCCCTCTGGGGTCCTCCACCTCCGACCGGGGCTCGGCGGCAGCCTCCCAGTGCTCCGCCGTCCCGTATCGGTAGGTAGACCAGTTGGGATTGAGCCAGCGGCCATTGCCCACGGCGGTGATGTAGAGCTCCTCCAACAGGAAATCCATAGCCGTGAGGAGAGTGCGCTGGTCCATCTGGGCCAATTCCCGCAGCTCGCCGGTCTCCAGTCCGCACGGAATGCCCTGGAGAATCTCATAGAGCCGCCGTGCTGGCCCCGGCATGGGGCGCTGTGCTCTACACTGTTTGAACAGGTGGTAGACCTTGGGCGACAAATAGACCGTGCGCTTCCGATAGACTTTGCTGAGGAAGATCTCCTTTTTCTCAATCAGCTCCACAGCGTCAGCCCAGGAGCAGCCAATATCCTCCAGACAGCGCAGGTGGATGTCGGTGTTGCAAGCCAGGATACCGGTGGCATTCAGATAATGCTTCAACTGGGCTGCGCTCATGGCGGCCTCCCCCTCTTTTCATGTTAAAGAAAGGGGGAGGCGCTGTGCGCCTCCCTCCTTCTACGTTTGAAATTTATAGATCAGGCCTTGCCATCGCAGCCAAGCACGTCCACGATCTTGTGGGCCACCAGAGCCTTGATGTTGGCGCGGGCGGGCTTCAGGTACTCGCGGGGGTCGAACTTGTCAGGATGCTCATTGAAGAACTGACGGATAGTGCCGGTCATGGCCAGACGCAGGTCGGAGTCGATGTTAATCTTACACACGGACATGGAAGCGGCCTTGCGCAGCTGCTCCTCGGGGATGCCCACGGCGTCGGGCATCTTTCCACCATTCTCGTTAATCATCTTCACATACTCCTGGGGCACGCTGGAGGAGCCGTGGAGCACAATGGGGAAGCCGGGCAGGCGCTTAGAGACCTCCTCCAGCACGTCGAAGCGCAACGGAGGGGGAACCAGGACGCCCTTCTCATTCCGGGTGCACTGCTCGGGGGTGAACTTATAGGCGCCGTGGCTGGTGCCGATGGCGATGGCCAGAGAGTCACAGCCGGTCTTGGAGACGAACTCCTCCACCTCTTCGGGACGGGTGTAAGAAGCGGCATGGGCGGCCACCTTCACATCGTCCTCAATGCCAGCCAGGGTGCCCAGTTCGGCCTCCACCACCACGCCGTGGTCGTGGGCGTACTCGACCACCTTCTTGGTGATCTCCACATTCTCCTCGAAAGGCTTGGAGGAGGCGTCGATCATGACGGAGGTAAAGCCTCCGTCGATGCAGGACTTACAGGTCTCAAAGTCTGGACCGTGATCCAGGTGGAGCACGATGGGGATGTTGGGGCACTCGATAACAGCAGCCTCCACCAGCTTCACCAGATAGGTGTGGTTGGCGTAGGCACGGGCACCCTTGGACACCTGGAGGATCAGGGGGGCGTTTAGGTCACGGGCGGCCTCAGTAATGCCCTGCACGATCTCCATGTTATTGACGTTGAACGCGCCGATGGCATAACCACCGTTGTAGGCCTTCTCGAACATTTCCTTGGAAGTGACCAGAGGCATACGACTCATCTCCTTAAATCATTGTTCAGGAAAAGAGGAAGCACTCCCCTTCTCTTTTCAACATTGATTTTACCAGCAACAGTTGATAAATGCAAGAGGTTATGATATTATATTCCAGGCGAAACAGCTTTCAGATGAAAGTTTTTTCGAGAAAGCAGATAAAATTCATGATTGGAGGACCAAACATGAGCGAACTTCGAGGAGCATGTATCATCGGCCAGTCCGGCGGTCCTACGTCGGTCATCAACGCCAGCGCACAGGGTGCCATCCAGGCGGCCCTAAAGGCGGACTGCATCACCAGAGTGCTGGGTGCCGCCCACGGTATCAAGGGTGTGCTGGACGATAAGCTCTATGACATGGGCCAGGAGGACCCCGCCGAGCTGGAGCTGCTCCAGAATACCCCCTCCTCCGCCCTGGGCTCCTGCCGGTACAAACTGGCTGACCCCGACAAGGACGACACCGATTATCAGCGCATCCTGGAGATCTTTAAGAAGTATGATGTCCACTACTTCTTCTACAACGGCGGCAATGACTCCATGGACACCTGCAACAAGATCTCCAAGTATATGCAGAAGGTGGGTTACGAGTGCCGCATCATGGGTATCCCCAAGACCATTGACAACGACCTCAACGGCACCGATCACTGCCCCGGCTTCGCCAGCGCCGCCAAGTATATCGCCACCTCCTGCGCTGAGGTGTGGCAGGACGCTCATGTTTATGACACCGGCATGGTGACCGTCATCGAGATTATGGGCCGTCACGCCGGCTGGCTGGCCGCCTCCGCCGCCTTGGCTTCTCTCACCGGCTGCGGCCCCGACCTTCTTTACCTGCCCGAGGTGGACTTCGACATGGACAAGTTCATCGCCGATGTCACTGATATCTACAACAAGACCGGTAAGTGCTTGGTGGCTGTGTCGGAGGGCATCCACTACGCCGACGGTCGCTTCGTTTCCGAGGCGGAGACCTCTGCCACTGACGGCTTCGGCCATGCCCAGCTGGGTGGTCTGGCCGTAAAGCTGGCCGACATCATCAAGCAGAAGACCGGCGCCAAGGTCCGTGGCATCGAGCTCTCCCTCCTCCAGCGCTGTGGCGCCCACCTGGCCTCCCACGTGGACGTGGCAGAGGCCAAAATGGCCGGCCGCGTAGCCGTGGAGGCCGCCGTGGCTGGCAACACCGACAAGATGGTGGCCTTCAAGTGCACCCGTGACGGTGGCAAGTACACCTGTGAGACAGTGCTGGAGCCCCTGGACATCGTGGCTAACTTTGAGAAGAAGGTACCCCGGGAGTGGATCAACGCCGCCGGCAACGGTGTAGAGCAGGCCTTCATTGACTATGCTCTGCCCCTCATCCAGGGCGAACCTGACCGTCCCAAGGAGAGCGCGCTCCCTCGCTTTGCCCGCCTGAAGAAAGTCCTTACCACCGATATGTAATCAATATAGAAAATGGCGCTCTGTATGATGCAGAGCGCCATTTTTCTATATATGTGCCTCATCCTGCCAGAGCACGCTGTATTCTCCAGATGGTAGAAGCTCATAGAGCGCCTCGGCATCGGCATCCAGCAGTTCCCGGTGCCCCCCGTCCCCCTCATAGCAAACACAGGTACCGCAGGAGGAGCTCAGGGCTCTGGGCACCGGCATCATCCGCGTTTTGTATCCGGCACTCCGGAGCCGTTTGCTGCTCAGTTGAGCACTGAGGTGGGTATAGAAGGTGGCCACATAGACGCTCATGACTTTCGGGTGAGCACCAGGGTGTATTCGTCATCGTCCGCCGGACGGACCTCCACCTCATAGCCGTTGTTGCCGGCAAACCGTGTGACATTCTCCACGGAACAGGGGTTGTCCAACAGCACCTCCAACTGCTGTGGAGTTCCATCCTTCACCGCCTTCTGCACCATGACCACCGGCATGGGGCAGGCGTATCCTCTGGCATCGATCATGCTTTCTCCTCCTTATGCAGATTGACAAACGAGATGACTGCCAGCAGCACCAGGCAGATCACCACACCGATGCGTCCGGCCATGCCCACTCCGCCGGGGGTGAATACGCCGTCCGTCATGGCATCGGCGTTGCCGGCCATGCCGAAGTTGTGGGAGAGTGCGGCACCCACCATCATACCCAGGACGGTGACCGCGCTGTCGCCATTGCCCTCCCCCGCCAGGATGAGCTGCCGCAGGGGACAACCGCCCAGCAGGATGGAGCCCCAGCCAGCGGCTGCCATGCCCAGAAAACTCCAGAGATAGTCGTGATGGGCCACCGGCTGCACTGCCAGACCCGGCTGGAAGCTGCCCCGCAGGAGGTTCCCAACCAGCACCACCAGGAAAATAGCGACAAAGCCGCTGAGCAGGTGGAAATCCCGGAAGAGCACGGTATCCCGGATGCCTCCGGCCATGCACAGGCGGCTCTTCTGTGCCAGAGCGCCGCAGATCAGCCCGGCACACAGAGCAATGGCCCAAAAGGCGTGGCTGGCGCCGGGCCCCTCCTGAGAGAACCTCAGCAGTCCGGGAGCCAACAGCAGCAGGAGCAACAGTCCCACCATAATGCCGGGCAGGACAAAGCCTTCCGGCTTTTTCACTTTGTAGGCCCGGCCCAGGGAGAAGCCCTTCTTCAGACAGGCCACACCGGCCAGGATACCTGCCACAAAGCCGAGAAGACCTGCAATGGCGGTCACGTCTCCGCCGCCCAACCGCAGGACCATCCGTAAAGGGCATCCCAGGAAGGCCAGTGCCCCCACCATGACAATACCGCCCAGCAGGAAGCGCAGGGCGGGTGCGGAACCAGCCCGAGCCTTGAATTCTCCGCCGGCCAGGGCCATGATGGCGGCACCCAGCACCAGACCAATGATCTCGGGACGGATGTACTGGACCTTTGCCGCGCTGTGGAGCCCCAGGGCGCCGGAAATGTCCCGGAGGAAGCAGGCGATGCAGAAGCCCATGTTGCCGGGGTTGCCCAGAGCGGTCAGCAGCAGAGCCGCCAGCCCCACCACGGCGCCGGTGCATATCACCAGCCAGTTGATTTTTTTCATACACTCCTCACTCTCTTCGCAATTCTTTTGCGAGAATAACGCTAGTCTCATTATACTGATTGCACCGGGAAATAGCCAATCGTTTTTTACACGAAGTGAGCGGGGATCTTATCGTTATAAGCGATTATTGGGCCGATCCCAATCGCCTTCACGTACAAAGCGGCAGAAGCACGTTTCCAGATCCGTGAGGACATGATCCCGACGGGTCACCAGATACAGGCTGCGGCAGCACCCCTCATCCTCCAGTTCGAAGGAGAGCAGACTCCCCTGCTCCAGCCGATCCCGAGCCACCAGCGCAGAGCAGACCGATACGCCGAGGCCGGAGGCCACGGCGCCCAGGATGACATCCGGTTGGTCGATCTGAGCCACCACATGGAGTGCATCCGGTTCTATCCCGATCTGTGTCAGATAGGCGTCAAAGCGTTGTCGGGTCCCGGAACCGGCTTCCCGACAGAGCATGGGTTCCCCCAGCAGTTCTCTTCCCAGCGCGCCCTGATCCCGCAGGGTACGGAACCGGGGTGTGTTTGCGGTGATGAGCACCAGCCTGTCTCTCAGCACAGGTTCATAGAGAAAACGTTCCGAGTCCAAAGCAGCGCCAGCAAAGCCGATGGCTACGCTCCCCTCCTCCAAAAGCCTGTGGACCTGGTCGCTATCCCCTTTCCGGAGACGAAATCTGCACCCCGGCCGTTTTTTAGAGAAGCCAGCCATCAGTCCGGGAAGCAGACATTGGGCAGGCACTGTGGAGGCCGCCAGATGCAGGGTCTCCCCTTCCTCATATGGCTGGATGATTCCTTCCAAGGTGCGGCAGAGGTCCAGGATCTCCCGCGCGACGGGCAGTGCAGACTCTCCCTGCCAGGTGAGGCAGACCTGCCGGCGGGCGTTGCGCTGGAAAAGTGGACCTCCCAGGGCATGCTCCAACGCCTGGACATGGGCGCTGACAGTGGACTGGGTCAGGTAGAGCTCCTGAGCAGCCCTCGTAAAGCTGCCTACCCTGGCCACAGTTGCAAAGACCTCCAGTTGTTTGAGGCTGAACTCCAACATAGGGGATCATCTCTCCTTCCAAAATAAAACAGCGACAGATGAGACCTCTCCGGTCCCATCCGCCGCTGTATTGTCCAGTTTTGTCTTGGTCCGAAGGCTTATTCCACCCCGGTGAGGGTACGCATAACGGTATAGGTTTGCTCATCAAGGCCCTTTTTCATCTTTAGGGCCTCTGTGATGTCGTAGTCAACATAAGTATCACCCTGAACACAGACCACACGATTGGTCTTGCCCTCCGCCAGCAGACGGACAGCTTCATAGCCCATATAAGTGGCCGCCACACGGTCCCGGGCGGTGGGGGCACCGCCACGCTGCACATGGCCCAGGACTGTCACTCTGGTATCCAATGCTGTAGCCTCGGTAATTTTCTTGGCCACGTCATAGGCGCTGCCTACACCCTCGGCCACGATGACCATAAAATGGGTCCGCCCACCCAACCGGGCGGTACGAATGGGTTCGATGACATCTCGCTCAAAGTCAATCTCCCGCTCTGGAACCAGCACACAGGTGGCGCCGCAAGCTACACCCACATACATGGCAAGGTGTCCGGCATGGCGGCCCATGACCTCCACCACCGAGCACCGCTCATGGGACTGCATGGTGTCCCGGAGTTTGTCGATGGAATCTAGCGCCGTGTTGCAGGCGGTATCAAAGCCGATAGTATAGGTGGAGCAGGCAATGTCGTTGTCAATGGTGCCCGGGACACCCACTACAGCCACCCCCCGGCGGGAGAGCTCCAGAAGGCCGCGGAAGGTACCATCGCCGCCGATGCCTACGACACCCTCCAAACCCAAGAGCTTGCAGGTGGCCACAGCTTTTTCCTGGCCGGCCTCTCCACGGAAGTCCTCGCTACGGGCTGAGTAGAGCATGGTGCCGCCCCGTCGGCTCAGGCCGCTGACGCTCTCAAAATCCAAAGGCACGAAGTCTCCGTGGACCAGACCGTTGTAGCCTCGGCGGATCCCGATACACTCAATGCCCATGTGGATGGAGGTACGGACTACGGAACGAATTACAGCGTTCATACCAGGGGCATCGCCGCCGCTGGTAAAGACGCCAATCCGGCGCACAGCATTAGCCATAAGAGTATTCCCCTTCCTAAAAAATTAGACCTTCAGCTCCACATCGCTGCCCTGAAGGGCCTCCGGATATTTGGCCAGCACGGGGGCGATATCATGCTGAAGAAACTCCTCGACCTGTTCCGGGCACCGGCCAATGTACCGCTCCGGCTCCAGATGGGCGGTGAGCTCCTCCCGGCTCATGCCGAAGAGGGGGTCATTTGCAATAAGATCGATGAGGTTATTGGTAAGGCCAAGATCCTTTACATTCTTCCCGGCCTCCTGAGAAAGGACCCGGATACGCTCGTGGAGCTGCTGGCGGTCTCCTCCCCGCTTTACCGCATCCATCATGATATTCTCGCTGGCCATGAAGGGCAGCTCCTCCATGATATGCCGGTGAATCACCTTCTCATGGACCACCAGTCCTGCGCAGACGTTTTCATAGATGTTGAGGATGGCGTCTACCGCCAAGAAGGCCTCCGGGATGGAGATACGCTTGTTGGCCGAGTCATCCAGAGTGCGCTCAAACCACTGGGTGGCAGAAGTGATGGCCGGGTTCTGGGCGTCCACCACTACATAGCGGGCCAGGGAGCAGATCCGCTCACAGCGCATGGGATTGCGCTTATAGGGCATGGCGGAAGATCCGATCTGGTTCTTCTCAAAGGGCTCCTCCACCTCCTTGAGGTGGCACAGCAGACGCATGTCGGTGGCGAACTTGCTGGCGGACTGGGCGATGCCGGAGAGCGTGGCCAACACATTGGCATCCATTTTCCGCGAATAGGTCTGCCCGCTTACGGGCACAACAGCTGTAAAGCCCATTTCCTTCGCAATCTTTTCCTCTAGCAGCTTGACCTTTTCGTGATCGCCGTCGAAGAGCTCCAAAAAGCTGGCTTGGGTCCCGGTGGTTCCCTTGGAGCCCAGGAGTTTCAGGGTGGAGATGCGGTGCTCCACCTCCTCCAGATCCATGAGCAGCTCATTCATCCAGAGGGTGGCCCGCTTCCCCACTGTCACCAGCTGTGCCGGCTGAAAATGTGTAAATCCAAGGATAGGCAGGGCTTTATACTTGTCAGCAAAAGTGGAGAGAGTGTGGAGGACACGCACCAGCTTGTCCCGAATGAGGAGGAGTCCCTCCCGCATGAGGATGACGTCTGTATTGTCGCCCACATAGCAGCTGGTGGCGCCGAGGTGGATGATGGGCATGGCCTTGGGACACTGGGCACCGTAGGCGTGGACGTGGGCCATGACGTCATGGCGGAGCTTCTTCTCCTCAGCGGCTGCCACATCGTAGTTGATGTCGTTGATGTGGCTCTCCAGCTCAGCCACCTGCTCCTCCGTCACGGGCAGACCCAGCTCCATTTCGGCCCGGGCCAGAGCCACCCACAGGCGGCGCCAGGTGGTGAACTTCTTATCCGCAGAGAAGAGATAGAGCATCTCGTCACTGGCATAGCGGGAAGAAAGGGGACTTTCGTATCGATTTGTCTGGCCCATTGGCCATACCTCCAGTCATTGGTTTGATTGTTTCCCCGTCTGTCGGGCGTGGAAACGGCTTATTCCGCCAGGAATTCCTCCAGCCGGTCTAGACCGGCGTCGATGTTCTCCATTGAGGTGGCATAGGACCAGCGGACGAAGTCCGGAGCGCCAAAGCCGGTGCAGGGTACCGTGGCTACCAGGCCATATTTGAGGAAGGCGTCGGCAAAGTCGTCAGCATCTTGGATGGTCACGCCATGAATGGTCTTGCCCAGTAGCTCCTTCAGATTCATCATCACATAGAAGGCTCCCTCTGGCTTGAGGCAGCTTACCCGTGGAATGGCATTCATGCGCTCCACCAGGTGGTTCCGGCGCGCCTCAAAGGCCTTGCGCATCTCCTCTACCGTCTCCTGCGGTCCGCCCAAGGCCACAGCGGCCGCCTTCTGGGCAATGGAGCAAGGGGCGCCGGTGGAGTGGCTGAGGTAGTTGGACATGACCTTGGCGATGTGCTCAGGGGCAGCGGCATAGCCCACCCGCCAGCCGGTCATGGCATAGGATTTGGAGACGCCGTTGATGATGATGGTCCGCTCCTTTACATCCTCTCCCAGGGAGGCGATGCTGGTGAAGGTCCGTCCGTCGTATACCAGGCGGTAGTAAATCTCATCGGCGACAATGTAGAGGTCCTTTTCCACGCACACATTGGCCAGAGCCCGCAGCTCCTCCCTGCTGTACACCATGCCGGTGGGATTGGAGGGGTTGTTGAGGAGGACAGCCTTGGTCTTGGAGGTGACGGCAGCGGCCAGCTGCTCTGGGGTGATCTTGAAGCCGGCGGATTCCTCTGCGGTGACGATAACGGGTATTGCGCCCAGCATACGGACCATCTCAAAATAGGTCACCCAGAAGGGAGCTGGGATGATGACCTCGTCGCCGGGGTCCACCAATGCATGTAGGGCACCATAGAGGGCGTGCTTGGCGCCGCTAGCCATCACGATTTGAGCCGGGGCATAGTCCAAGCCACAGTCTTCTTTTAAACGGATGCAGGCTGCCTTGCGCAGTTCAGGGATGCCGGCAGTGGGAGTATAACAGGTAAAATTGTCCCGAATGGCAGCATAGCCCGCCTCTTTTATGTTATCCGGCGTGTGGAAATCGGGCTCTCCGGCGCCGAATCCGATCACATCGATACCGTCGGCCTTCATCTGTTTGAACATGGCATCAATGGCCAATGTAGTTGAGGCCCGTACAGCAGATGCGATCTGTGACAATTCTTTCATGACTGACTCCTCCCAATCCAGTTGCATCTTAACTGGAAACATTATAAAGTGACCGCTTTGGAATTGCAAGGGCTCTGGGAAAAAAGGCCACACATGCGGAGGCGCCCGCCATCCGGAGACCGGACGTGGGCGCCACAATAGGTGCGTTTCAGGAACGCCGCCGCCCCTCGGTATTCTTCCGGTAGATGAGATAAAGACCTTGGAGAAGTAAGTCGGCGTTATATGTAATGGAGTGCTTGCAGAAATGGAGGATCTCCGGTGCACTGTCACCGGTGGCCACCACAGTAGCGGCAGGCTGGCCATGCTCCTCAATGCGGGCGATCATGCCGTCAATCATACTGGCGTTGCCGTAGATCACTCCGGAGCGCATGGCATCCACGGTGTTGTGCCCGAAAATGGAAGCAGGGGGCTCTACTGAGATATGCGGCAGGGCTGCCGCTCGCTCGGACAAGGCATCCAGGGCCACCAGAACACCGGGAAAGATCATGCAACCTTCATAAGTGCGGTCGTGAAGATAGGACATGGTGACTGCTGTCCCCATATCGATAATGATGATGGGAGTGGGGTATTGATCTATAGCAGCTACAGAACAGGCTACAATATCAGAGCCCAACTGATTATGGAGATCGGATTTGATATTGAGCCCTGTTTTGATGCCAGGCCCCATGAGCATAGGCGCCTTTCCGGTGAGAAGCTCCACCGCGCCCGACATGTGAGCCGTCACAGACGGTACCACACTGGAAATCACTGCCCCAGAAACCTCTCTCAAATCGGCGTGATAGAGTGTAAAGAGGTTCATTAGGCTGATGGCGCACTGATCCCGGGTAGGATTGCGGCTGGTGGTGAGACCGGAACGGAAGCGAAGCTTTCCATTCGGATCAAAAAGCCCCACATTGGTGGTAGAATTATCAATATCGATGGTAAGCACCACAGCAGTCACTTCCCTTCTCCGTCATCACCCAAGATTCTAGCAGAAATCCCGGGGGGATGCAAGGGATTTTACCCGTTCGAGCACCCACTGATGATTTGGATAAGAAAATAATTTGTTGTAAATACAACATACAACTTATGGATAAGGTAATATAATAATACACGTAAAATCTATCTCTTTGGGGAGATCATTTCAATAGCCGGGAAATAAGTGTGGCTATGTGGATTTTTCGATCACCTCCCCAACAGCGCTAGATATGAAGGCGTATTAGGAGCCACAGACTATCGCATAATTATCATTAAGGAGGTACAATAATGAACATGAAAATGAAAAACATCCCCCAGGCAGAGGTGCTGGTTTTGAAGGATCAGATCGCCTACCAGGAAGGACAAGTGGTCAGCAAAACACTGGCGCAGAACGATGCCCTGAGCATCACCTTGTTCTCCTTTGCCAAGGGCGAGGAGATCAGTACCCATGAATCCGGTGGAGATGCCTTTGTTACCTTCCTGGACGGAGTGGGCAGAATCACAATCGACAGTGTTGATTACCTTCTGCACGAAGGCGAGTCCATTGTCATGCCCGCCGGGCACCCCCACGCTGTATACGGAGAAGAAGCATTCAAGATGCTTCTGGTAGTCGTATTTTAAAAAAGGAGCGATTGATGTGAAAGCATTTGTAGATCAGGATACCTGCATTGGCTGCGGACTCTGCTGCGGAATGTGCGACGCGGTGTTTCGCATGAATGACGGCGGCAAAGCCGAAGCCTACCAAGCGGCAGCCGAGGAGAATCAAAGCGATGTGCAGAGTGCCATTGACTCCTGCCCGGTATCCGCCATCCGCTGGGAGGACTGAGCAGTGTTACAGCCCTGCCCCTCTTAATGAAGGAGCAGGGCTGACACTGACATTTATAGGGCTATTGGGGGCTTTCTTCCCCCCACAATAGGCTGAGCCCAATAGGTACACTATGTGACCTATTGGGCTCAGCCTTCTGCGTTTTTACAGGATTCAAATATGCTCCCGGATGAGCCGGCCCATCTCTTTGGTACCAATGGATTTTACACCGGGCTCAGCAATGTCGGGGGTCCGCCACCCCTCGGCCAGCACTGCGTCTACCGCCGCCTCGATGGCGTCGGCCTCCTCGGCACGCTGGAAGGAGTAGCGGAACATCATGGCCACGGACAGAATGGTGGCGATAGGGTTGGCCTTGTCCTGGCCGGCGATGTCAGGGGCGGAGCCGTGGATAGGCTCATAGAGGCCGGGGGCTGTATCTCCGATAGAGGCAGAGGGCAGCAGGCCGATGGAACCGGTCACCATGCTGGCCTCGTCGGAGAGGATGTCGCCGAACATGTTCTCAGTGACCACCACGTCAAACTGGCCGGGGTCCCGCACCAGCTGCATGGCGCAGTTGTCCACCAGCACATCCTCATACTGGACGTCGGAGTACTCCTCCGCCAGGCGGTGCATAACGGAGCGCCACAGGCGGCTGGTCTCCAGCACGTTGGCCTTGTCTACGCTGGAGACCTTTTTCCGGCGCAGGCGGGCCAGCTCGAAGGCCCGGCGACCGATGCGCTCGATCTCCTTCTCGGAATAGGCCATTAAATCAGTGGCCTCCAGGCCCCGGTCCTCGGTCTGGTACTTGTCCCGCTTGCCAAAGTAGATGCCGCCGGTGAGCTCCCGGACCATCATGAGGTCAATGCCCTTCTCAGCGGTTTCCTTCTTCAGGGGACAGGCGTCAGCCATGGCGGGACGCAGGGCAGCGGGACGCAGGTTGGCGTAAAGGCCCAGGTCCTTCCGGATGGCCAGCAGGGCGGTCTCGGGCCGCTGCTCGGCGGGTTTATCACTCCCCCACTTGGGTCCGCCTACAGCGCCCAGCAGCACAGCGTCACAGGCCTTACACTTCTCAGCGGTGCCGTCGGGGTAGCTCTTCCCCACCGCGTCGGTGGCACAGCCGCCCAGTAGCACGTCCACGAACTCAAAGGTATGGCCGAACTTCTTGCCTACGGCCTCCATGACACCCACGGCCTCATTCACCACTTCGGGGCCGATGCCGTCACCCTTGATGAGCGCGATCTTGTAATTCATTTCGCCACACCTCTCACCTTCAGAGAATTGAGGAGGCCACCGGCCTCGATGATGCCGTCCACAAAAGCCGGGAAGGGTGCGGCCTGGAAGGTTTTACCCTGGGTCTCATCGGAGATGACACCGGTTTTGAAGTCTACAGTGACGGTATCACCGGGCTGGATGGCTTCTGCGGCCTCGGGGCACTCCAGGATGGGGAAGCCGATGTTGATGGAGTTGCGGTAGAAAATGCGGGCAAAGCTCTTGGCGATAACGCACTTCACACCACAGGACTTCAACGCCAGGGGGGCGTGCTCCCGGGAGGAACCGCAGCCGAAGTTGGCGCCGGCCACTACGATGTCACCGGGCTCCACTGTGGAGGCAAACTTCTCATCGATGTCCTCCATACAGTGGGAGGCCAGCGCCTTGGGGTCGGGATTATTGAGGTGGCGGGCGGGAATGATGACATCAGTATCCACGTTGTCGCCATATTTATAGATCTTCATTGCCTTTCTCCTCCCTTACAGCTTTGCCGGGTCGGCGATGCAGCCGGCCACAGCGGAGGCCGCCGCCACGGCGGGGCTGGCCAAAATGATCTCGGAGTCAGTGGGACCCATGCGGCCCACGAAGTTGCGGTTGGTGGTGGACACCGCCCGCTCCCCGTTGGATAGCACACCCATATGGCCGCCCAGGCAGGGTCCGCAGGTGGGTGTAGAGACGGCACAGCCGGCCTCGATAAAGGTCTGGATGAGGCCCTGGGCCATGGCGTCCATCATGATCTGCTGGGTGGCGGGCAGAACGATGCAGCGCACGCCCTTGGCCACCTTGCGGCCATTGAGGATATCGGCAGCCTCCTGGAGATCCTTGAGCCGACCGTTGGTGCAGGAGCCAATGACCACCTGCTGGATGGGCATGCCGGCCACCTCGTCCACCGTCCGGGTGTTGGAGGGCAGGTGCGGCAGGGCCACGGTGGGACGCAGGGTAGAGAGGTCGATGACCGCCTCCTGGTCGTAAACGGCGTCAGCGTCTGGCTCCACCGCCTCCCACGGGCGGTCCACTCGGCCCTTGAGATATTCCCGGGTCTGGTCATCCACGGGGAAGATACCGTTCTTGGCACCGGCCTCGATGGCCATGTTGGCGATGGTGAAGCGGTCGTCCATGGTGAGCTGGGCCACACCGTCCCCGGCAAACTCCAGGGATTTATAGAGGGCGCCGTCCACACCGATCTCACCGATGAGGTGGAGGATCACGTCCTTGCCGCTCACATAGGGGGCAAATTTTCCGGTGAGGGTGACCTTGATGGCGGAGGGCACCTTGAACCAGGCCAGGCCCGTGGCCATACCCGCGGCCATGTCGGTGGAACCCACGCCGGTGGAGAAGGCGCCCAGGGCACCGTAAGTACAGGTGTGGGAGTCGGCACCGATGATGGCCTCACCGGGGGCGGCCAGGCCCTTCTCCGGGATGAGGGCATGCTCCACACCCATCTGCCCCACATCGTAGAAGTGGGTGATGTTAAACCGCTGGGCGAAGGCTCTGGCCTGGGCGCAGAGCTGAGCGGACTTGATGTCCTTGCAGGGGACGGAGTGGTCCAGGACGATGGCAATCTTGTCCTTGTCAAAGACCTGAGTGAGTCCCGCCTTGTCAAATTCGGTGATGGCCACCGGAGTGGTGATGTCGTTGCCCAGCACCAGATCCAGCTTGGCCTCAATGAGCTGTCCAGCCTCCACGGACGCAAGGCCCGCGTGTTTTGCAAGGATCTTCTGGGTCATGGTCATACCCATATTTGGTCCCTCCTGTTTGTTTGATTGGTTTTATTATGGCAGAGGGCTTGCAGAAAGAATGTAAACCGTGATACAATGCTGTCAAAAGGCGGAAAGGCGTGGCGACAAAAATGACAGAGCAGCGGGAAACCACCCCCTGGGCGTCTCTGGCTCAGGGACAGTCCCCCAGGACCTACGCCCCGGGGCAGCTCATCTACCTCCAGGGCACCGAGGCGGACAACTTTTATTACCTTCTCTCCGGCAGCGCCCGGAGCTACATCAGCTCGGAGACGGGGGACGAGCGGGTGCTCACCACCCACCGCTCGGGGGATCTAATGGGTGAGGCGGCCTTTTTCGACGGCTGTCCCCGAGTGTCCTCCGCTGTGGCCGTCACCGAATGCAAGGTGGTCTCCATCGACCGGGAGCGGCTGGACCGGGTCCTCCGGGCCCACCCGGAGCTGGCCCTCCCCATGCTCCAGTACCTGGCCCGGACTGTCCGCCTGCTCTCCGACCACGTAGACGGCATGTCCTTTCGTCCGGCGGACCAGCGGGTGGCCCGGTATCTTCTTTCCATCCCACCAGAAGCCGGCGGGGCTCTGCGCTGCACCCATGAGGAGATCGGTGCCGCCGTTGGGGTGAGCCGGGTGACCGTGAGCCGGGTACTGGGGGAATTTACCCGGAAGGGCTGGATCAAGACCGGATACCGTGCCCTCTATGTCACTAATGACGCCGCTCTCCGGGCCTTTGCCTTTACCGATTGACTGTCGTTTTCCTCTTGACAATCGGCCGTTCTTGTTTTAATCTGTATAGAGGAAAAACTGTGCTGTGCACAGTACAGACTGAAACGATTGGAGACTTGGACCATGAATAGAATCAAGACCATCGAGACCCGCGACCTCTGCAAGAGCGTGACCACCGGCGGCTGCGGCGAGTGCCAGACCTCTTGCCAGTCCGCCTGTAAGACCAGCTGCGGCGTGGCCAACCAGCCCTGCGAGAACAACGAGCAGTAAGCAGACGTCAAACCTGAGTGCCGCCTTGCAGTGAGGCGGCACTTTTTTTGCCGTGGGCCGGTCTGAGGCTCCGTTTCCAAGCGACAATCATCCTGTGGAGGGATCAAGATTTATGGTACATCAATACAAGCTGGACGGCTACAACATCGTCCTGGACACCTGCAGTGGTTCGGTCCATCTGGTGGACGAGGTGGCGTATGACATCATCGCCCTCTACCCCGACCACACCCCCGACGAGATCTGCCGGCGCATCCTGGCCGACTATCCTGACCGCCCCGACGTCACCGAGGAGGAGGTCCGCACCTGCATCGACGACGTGACGGCGCTGAAGGAGGAGCACAAGCTCTTCACCCCCGACACCTACGCCCCCATGGCCGCCGACTACAAGAACCACTCCAACGTTATCAAGGCCCTGTGTCTCCATGTGGCCCACACCTGCAACCTGAGCTGCTCCTACTGCTTCGCCAGCCAGGGCAAATACCAGGGCGAGCGGGCCCTCATGTCCTTTGAGGTGGGCAAGCAGGCCCTGGACTTCCTGGTGGCCCACTCCGGCACCCGCCGGAACCTGGAGGTGGACTTCTTCGGCGGTGAGCCCCTGATGAACTGGCAGGTGGTGAAGGACCTGGTGGCCTATGCCCGGAGCCTGGAGCCCATCCACAACAAAAACTTCCGGTTCACCCTCACCACCAACGGTGTGCTCCTGAACGACGAGGTCATCGACTTCTGCAACAAGGAAATGCACAACGTGGTCCTCTCCTTGGATGGCCGCAAAGAGGTCCACGACCGGTTCCGGAAGGACTATGCCGGCAACGGCAGCTACGACACCATCGTGCCCAAGTTCCAGCACTTCGTGGAGCGGCGGGGCGACAAGAGCTACTATATCCGGGGCACCTACACCCACTACAACACCGACTTCGTCAACGATATCCTCCACATGGCTGACCTGGGCTTCACTGAGCTGAGCATGGAGCCGGTGGTGTGCGCTCCCGACGACCCCTGCGCCCTCACCCAAGAGGACCTGCCCGTGCTCTTTGAGCAGTATGAGACCCTGGCCCGGGAGATGCTCCGCCGCCAGCGGGAGGGCCGTCCCTTCACCTTCTACCACTACATTCTGGACCTGAAGCACGGCCCCTGCATCTACAAGCGCATCTCCGGCTGCGGCAGCGGCACCGAGTACATGGCCGTTACCCCCTGGGGCGAGCTCTTCCCTTGCCACCAGTTCGTGGGCGACCCCAAGTACTCCCTGGGCAACATCTGGGACGGGGTGACCAACACCGCCGTTCAGGACGAGTTCCGCAGCTGCAACGCCTACGCCCGGCCCGAGTGCGCCGACTGCTGGGCCCGGCTCTACTGCTCCGGCGGCTGCGCCGCCAATAGCTACCACGCCTCCGGCAGCATCCGGGGCATCTACCCCTACGGCTGCGAGCTCTTCAAGAAGCGGATGGAGTGCGCCATCATGCTCCAGGTGGCCCAGAGTCAGGACGCCCAGGCATGAACACCCCCATCTGTGACTTCGTGGGCAGCTATGCCGCCGCCCACCCCGCCCGGCTTCACATGCCCGGCCACAAGGGAAGGGGCTCCCTGGGCTGTGAGGCCCTGGACATCACCGAGGTGACCGGCGCCGACGACCTCTCCCACCCGGAGGGCATCATCCTGGAGAGCGAAAACAATGCCTCCACCCTTTTCGGTACCCGCCATACCTTTTACAGTGCCGGCGGCTCCTCGCAGTGCGTGAAGGCCATGCTCCACTTGGCCCTCCTCCACCGGGCTCCGGGTGCTGCCCGGACGGTATTGGCCGGCCGAAACGCCCACAAGGCCTTTCTCCATGCCTGCGCCCTTTTGGACCTGGAGCCCCAGTGGCTCCTTCCCGAGGGGAAGAGCCCCATGTGTGCCTGTCCCCTCTCCCCTGCCGGTCTGGACCGGGTGCTAGCGGAGCAGCCTGCACCCCCTCTGGCAGTATACGTTACCTCCCCCGACTACCTGGGGGGCATGTTAGACATCGCCGGCCTGGCTGAGGTTTGCCACCGCCACGGCGTCCCCCTGCTGGTGGACAACGCCCACGGGGCCTATCTCCGCTTTCTCTCCCCCTCCCGCCATCCCATAGACCTGGGGGCCGACCTGTGCTGTGACTCCGCCCACAAGACCCTGCCGGTGCTCACCGGAGGCGCCTACCTTCACGTCTCCCCCACTGCCCTGGCCCCCTATGAGCACGAGGCCCGGCAGGCCATGGCCCTCTTTGGGTCCTCCAGCCCTTCCTATCTCATTCTCCAGTCCCTGGATGCCTGCAACCGCCGTCTGGCGGACGGCTATAGTGCTCAGCTGGAGCTGACGGTTCGGCGGCTGGATGAGCTGAAAGCCAAACTGGTTGCTCAGGAGGTGCCGGTGCGTGCCGGTGAGCCCCTGAAGCTGGTGGTGGACGGCTGGGCTGCTGGTATCTCCGGCTACGAGCTGGCGGATCTGCTGCGCCGGAACGGTGTGGAGCCGGAGTACGCCGACCCCGACGAGGTCGTGCTTATGTACTCCGCCGATGTCTTGAAGTCTGATTTTCAGAGAGTGGAGGCAGCTTTTTCTGGCTTCCGTCCCAGTGTGGGGCGGACCCCTGCTGCTCTCCCCGCTCCCGGTGAGCGGGTGCTCTCCCCCAGAGCGGCTATGCTGTCGCCTTGGGAGGAGGTCCTTGTACGGGAAGCTGCAGGCCGAATCTGCGCTGGAGCAGCGGTATCCTGCCCCCCGGCTATCCCCATCGCCGTCAGCGGCGAGCGCATCACGGCGGAGGCTGCCGACCTCATGGCAGAGCTGGGTTTCGAGGCAGTCTCTGTGGTACGAGAAGCTATATAATATGAAAAAATGCCGCGGACCAGCCGGTCCGCGGCATTTTTTACAGGATGATACAGATGAGTCCGCCGGAACCCTCGTTGATGATGCGCTGGAGGGTCTCCTGAAGCTTGCTCCGGGCATCCTCCGGCATCCGCTTGAGCTTGGTGTTCAGATCCTCGCTGACCAGCTCGTGGAAGGAGCGGCCAAAGATGTTGGATTGCCAGATGGCTTTGGTGTCACCCTCGAACTCTTGGAGCAGATAGTGGACCATCTCTTCAGACTGCTTCTCATTGCCCACGATGGGCGAGACCTCGGTTTCGATGTCGGCCCGGATCATATGGATGGAGGGGGCGGAGGCCTTGAGGCGGACCCCGTACCTCCCCCCCTGCCGGACGATCTCCGGCTCTTCCAGCTTGAGCTCGTCAGTGGTGGGCACCACGATGCCATAGCCGGTCTCCTTCACTTCACGGAGGGCGTCGGCCACCTTGTCGTAGGAGTGTTTGACCTCCGCGAGCTGGGTGAGCAGGCCCATGAGGTCGCCGTCGTCCTGGATGGAGAAGCCGGACTGGGCGGACAGGGTCTCATAAAAGAGGCTGCGGGGCAGCTCCAGGTCGGCGGAGGCCAGGCCGGTTCCCAGCTCCACCGAGGTGACTTGGGCCCGGCTCACCCCTTCACTGCTGCCAATGGCGGAGATCACACCGTCTACGTCACGAATGCGCCGGAGCCCGCCGGCCTGCTCCCGGATGGCGGCGTAGAGACCGCTCTTGATGGGATGGTCCCCCGGCAAGGCGTCCACCCAGGCGGGAAGGTTCAAATCCAGCTCTCGGAGGGGGAATTCGAAGAGCACCGCCCGGATAATGTCCGTCACATCGGCTTGACTTAGTTCAAGGCAGTTTACTGCCATACAGGTCACGTCGTACCGGCCTGCGATGTCGTTCCGGATGGCCTTGGCCCGCTCAGAGTTGGGGAAGGCCGAGTTGAGGAGGACCAGGAAAGGCTTGCCCAGCTCCTTGAGCTCGGTGATGACCCGCTCCTCCGCCTCTAGGTAGTCCTCCCTCTGAATATCGGTGACGCTGCCATCGGTGGTCACCACCACGGCGATGGTGGAGTGCTCCGAGATTACCTTTCGGGTCCCGATCTCCGCTGCCTCCGTCATGGGAATGGGGTGGTCAAACCAGGGGGTAGTCACCATCCGGGGTTGGTCGTCCTCGGTCTGACCCACAGCGCCGGGCACCATATAGCCCACGCAGTCCACCAGCCGCACCGACATGCGGGTGCCGCCCTCCATGGTGAGCTCCACCGCCTCCTCGGGGACGAACTTTGGCTCGGCGGTCATTACCGTCCGGCCGGAGCCGCTCTGGGGCAGCTCATCCCGGGCCCGCTCCTTGCGGTAGACGTTTTCGATGTTGGGCAGCACCAACGTCTCCATGAACCGCTTGATGAAGGTGGATTTGCCCGTCCGCACCGGACCCACCACGCCGATATAGATGTCGCCCTCGGTACGCCGGGCGATGTCCTCATAGATGTTCCGATCTTCCAATGGAGACGCCTCCTTTTACCGCTTCTTGGGGATGAGCAGGACCCGCCCCGCCGTGAGGGCGTCCTCTCCCAGGCTGTTGGCCTGGACGATGTCCTCCATGGTGGTGCCGTAGGCCTTGGCGATGTCCCAGAGCCGCTCCCCCTCCTCCACGGCACGCAGCACGATGGAGGGACGGGCGGCAGGGTCCCGGGGCGCGTCCTCCTCCAGTCGGACCTGGGCCACACCGGTAGCCTGCCGCGGCATCAGAGATAGATATCGAAACTCCAGTGGACAGCGCAGCTCTACGCCGCCTCCCGCTGGGGCCGCCGCTCCTTCACCGGAACAGACGCAGCGGCAGTTACAAATCGCACCGGCGGGAAGTTCCACCGGACACGCTGCGGAGATGGTACGGGTGACCGCCTCCAGTATCCCCTCTTCGGAGAGATAGACCACTGTGGCCGAAAGCTCCGCCTTCAGCCGCCCCTGCTCCCCGTCACGTTCCGCCTCCACCTGTCCCACATGGATATGGACGTCACAGACCTCCCGCACCGGGGACGCCGTTTCCAGCAGCTCCCGGGCGGTAATCCGCCGCTCCCCATGCTCCAGCAGCCGGGCCAGTGTATAGTTCCGGCTCTGGACCGTCAGGTCGTAGGCGGTGCTGTAGATGTCGGCCAAAAGGGTCACCTGACGCTCCTCCCGGACCACTGCCTGAGCCAGCATGCCCAGGGCCACCGACATCATCCGGCCCTCATCACCGTCCAGGGTGCAGTCGATCCCGGTTAGGACCACCGACAAGGTACAGTCGGCCTCCTCCCCCACACCGCTCACCTCCATGATCTGGGAGAAGGGCAGGGTGAAGTCGGCGCCACACAGCCCGCCGCCGGGCTCCCGGTACACCAGCCGCAGTCCGGCCTCGCCCTTAAAGATGAGCTTATTGCCGATGAGCTTGGACTCTCCGCACACTAGATCTACCCGGCTTTTCAGGATCTCCGCCGCCGGTGGCCGGGTGGCGGACAGGCTCAGGTCGTCCGAAAATGTAAAGGATTTCTCCTCTACGCCCACGATAAAACAGGCGGTCTGAGGTTCCTCCAGGGTCTGGACGCCGTTTTGCTCCTGTCCGTCCACACCATCGCAGAAACTGGCGGTTTGGGAGGCATAGGCCTGAACTGCCATGGCCAGGCTCACACGCACCAGGACCTTCCTTGGGTTAAGGCTCCGGGCGTCCGCCCACATCACCCGGGGCTCTACCGACAATCGGCACTGTCGGGTGAGCCCCAGTGCCTCGGCGGTACAGGTGAAGGGGATGCTGACGGTGATCCGCCGCACCCCCTCACCGCTCTCCGCTTCATAGAGAACGGCGCATCGGGCCGTCCCAGTCACCTCCGCTTTACCCTCCTGGGCCTCCTTGGTCCCCAGACACACCGCCGCCTCCGTGTCCACGATGCGCAGGATGTCCGGACAGGCGTCTGGAACGATGCTCTCCAGGGTCTCCTCCTGGAAGAGCGTGGTATCCAATACGGTATCGTAGCAGTTGAGTTGGGTGGTATTCAGTTCCAGCTCCATAGCGTTCCTCTCCTTGTAGCGTTTCTACAGGGAGCATATGTACAAGGTTTCCGGGCTATGCCATTTTTTCAGCGCAAGCCGAAAAGAGCCTTCAACACACCCCTGAGGTACTTGGGGGATCGCACCACGACGATCTTCATAGAAAAACGCCTCCTTCCACGTAGACCGGCACCGCTGTTACCAGTATACGCAGAAGGAGGCGTGATGTGTGTCTCAGCCTTTTCCGTGCTTTTCCAGCTCCCATTCCCGCAGGTCCTTGACCTGCTCCCACAATCTGACGTAGCTGGCATGTCGGCTGGGCATGATTTTCCCTTCCTTTAGGGCGGCGAGCACTGCACAGCCCTTTTCCTTTACATGTGAGCAACCCACGAACTGACATTCACCCAGATAGGGGCGGAACTCCCGAAAGGCCTGCTCAAGTTCCTCCTTCCGAAGCAGCTCCATACGTTCCGTGTCAAAGGAGGAAAAGCCGGGGGTATCGGCCACCACGGCGTCCGCCCCCAGGCGGTAGAGCTCCACATGCCGGGTAGTATGGCGACCGCGACCTAGCTTTTCACTGACCTCTCCCACCTGGAGATGGAAGCCGGGAGAGAGGGCATTGAGGATGCTGGATTTGCCCACGCCAGAATTCCCTGTAAAGGCAGATACCTTTCCAGATATTGAAGCTCTAAGCCTATCAATGCCTTCCCCTGTGGCGGCGCTGACCCGTACAGTGGGAAAGCCGGCAGCGGTATAGATCTCATAGAGCTCATCTGCAGGTGCCAAATCACACTTGTTAATACAGACCAGGCAGTCGCAGAAATTCTTGCTGTCGGCGATGGCGGTCACCCGGTCGATGAGGAAGGGGTCGGTGACCGGGATAGCCCCGGAGGCGATGATGACCAGTTGGTCAATATTAGCCACAGCGGGCCGCTGAAACTCATTTTTCCGGGGCAGGATCTCATCCAGGGCCCCGGTGCCCTCAGGGAGGCGGGTGAATCTCACCCGATCCCCTACCAGGGGGGTAATTTTCTGATGGCGGAATTTGCCTCTTGCCCGGCAAGAGATCAGCTCTCCGCTGCCGTCATCCACATAGTAGAAGGCGCTGAGGGCTTTGCGAATCATACCGGTCTCCTGGCTCATCCCGCCTTCACTTCCCCGGTATCAAAGTCGATCTCGATACTGTGATCCTTTTCTCCATTGATATAGATATCATATTTCTGCTTCCCTTTTCCGGTGATATTAAAAACAACGGTTTGGACCATCAAGGGAACCTGCTTGGTCTGGTCGTAGCCGGAGCCATTGATCCGCACAGTGACGATCTCGTCTGGATCACCATCCGGAAGTGTGACGGAGTACTGCTTTGTCTTCACGTCCGGATCCACGCTGGGTGTAGGCGATTCACTGGGAGTCGGCTCTTCCGGAGCCGGACTCTCTACATTGGGCTGTTCTTCAGTGGTACCGGAGCCATTGCTCACCTGAAGCGTAACGGTTTCTCCCTCACCCACCTGGGCACCGGTGGGAATGCTTTGAATGAGCACCGTATCCTTAGGCTTGTCGCTATCGATATAGACAGCTTTTACTACCAGCCCCAAGCCATTCTCCCCTTCTAGGAGATCCTTGGCCTTATCAAGGGTCATCCCCTCAACCGTGAGCATGGTACGCTGGACCACCTTGGGACCCTGGCTGACGATAATCTCCACCATGGTATCAGGCTGAATGGCGCTGTCGGCCAGAGGTACTGTACGGATAACATAGTTCTCGGTGATCTCGTCAGAAGTCTCATATGTCATTGTGATGTTGGCCTTGGAAATCCCTAGATCCAAAAGGGCCTGCTGGGCCTCCAGATAATCCTTGTTCACCAGGTTGGGCATATAAATGGGCTCTTCACCGGCGCTGGTCAACACCGTGATGATAAGGTCCTCACCAGAAACCTGCTGCTTCGCATCAGGCTCCTGAGAAACAATCTTACCTGGTTCTAGGCTGCTGGACACCGATCCGCCCTCCACAATCTCGAAGATCCCCTGGACCTTTGGGTCGGCCATGGCCTCCTCCACCGTCATACCATAGAGATTAGGGACAGTGTGGCGGTCGTCAGACTGGAAGCTGTTGCTAAAGAAAACCACCCACAGTAATACGCCGATCCCAATAATGAAGACCAGGATAGAGGCTACGGCCAGGGGGACCGACATGTTGGCTTTCTGCCGTTTTCTGGGGTGCTCAGAAGAAGATGCACGTTCCCCGCGCTCTGCCTCCTCCCGATTCCGCCGACGCATGGAGCCGGTCTCACCGCTCCTGCGTCGACTCCCTGTTCCAATAACCTGGGTAGGCTCATCAGTCACGTCCGGCGTGGCAAAGAGCTTGGCCGGGTCATACTCCAAATCGATGCTGGGGTCCTTCCGGAACTCTTCCAGATCATAGAGCATGTCGTCGGCATTGCGGTAACGGTTCTCCACCTTAGGCGCCATAGCCTTCATAGTGATGGCCTCCAGGGCCTCCGGAATGTCAGGATTGAGTTCCCGGGGCGCCAGAGGAATTGAGTTGATGTGCTGGATGGCTACCGATACCGGGGTGTCCCCTTCAAAGGGCAACCGACCGGTGAGCATTTCATAGAGCACCACGCCGGCGGAATAGATGTCGCTGCGACCGTCGATACGGCTCCCTCTAGCCTGCTCGGGAGAGATATAGTGGACAGACCCCAGGGCCTCCTGCGTCAGGGTGCTCTGGGCGGCAGAGGCTAGCCGGGCGATGCCGAAATCGGTGACCTTGATGCTCCCATCCCGGAGAACCATAATATTCTGTGGCTTTATGTCCCGGTGAATGATACCCCGCCCGTGGGCATGGGACAAGGCCTTCATAATCTGGGTGATAAAATGAAGGGATTCCTTCCAACTCAGGGGGCCTCCCTTCCGCTGCATATACTGCTTGAGGGTAATGCCGTCAATGAGCTCCATAACGATGTATTCCACCTGCTCAGAGCGGCTTACATCGTACACCGCCATGATATTGGGGTGAGAGAGCATGGCTACGGCCTGGGACTCATCATGAAACCGGCGACGGAACTCAGCATCCTTCGCCAGATCATCCTTGAGGATCTTGATCGCCACCAGTCGGTTGAGCCGGTGGTCACGTCCCTTGAACACCACCGCCATACCGCCGGTACCGATCCGCTCCAGGATCTCATATCGGTTGTCCAGCAATTTCCCTATGTATTGATCCATAATGGGGGTATCCTCCTTGTCACATCTGAAGCAGGACCGCAGTTACGTTGTCCGGTGCACCTCTGGACAGTGCGATGTCCAGCAGCCTCCGGCAGCAGTCCTCCGCAGGGCCGCCGTGGAGGACCTCATAGAGTAGTTCCTGATCGGAGACCATGTTGCTCAATCCGTCAGAGCATAGGAGCAAAGCATCACCCGGCTCCATCGGCTGCCGGAAGAGATCGGCTCGGAGCTTGGATTCTGCTCCCAGAGCCCGAGTGATTAGATTTTTCTGCGGGTGCTGTCTGGCCTGTTCCGGCGTAATCTGCCCCCGGGCCACCAGATCTTCCACCACGGAATGATCCCGTGTCACCCGTGAAATACCCTCCGGCCGCACCAGGTAGCACCGGCTGTCGCCGATGTTCAGAATGTATGCCTGATTCCCGATGACCAGCGCGGCCACCATGGTGGTACCCATGCCACGACAGTCAGCGTCAATATTGGCGCGAAAATGGACGGCGCCGTTGGCCTGCTCAGCTGCAAAGTGGAGGAGAGCCTCCGGCTCGTTCCGCCATTGCTCCGGCGGCTGAGCCTTGGCCGTCGCCAAAAAGGTCTCCACCGCCAGCTGACTGGCCACATTGCCCGCCTTGGCACCACCCATACCGTCGCAGACGATACCCAGCGCCATGTCTTCTGCCAGGAGCTCAATGTGGTAGTCATCCTGGTTTTGCTGTCGGACTATGCCCACATCGGTAATGCCCCATATGTTCATATCGAATCAGTCCTTTCGCCAATCCAGCTAGCCCTTATGCGTTGGCGACTCAGCTGCCTCGCCCATGGCCTTTCGCCGGAGCTGACCGCAGGAGGCGTCAATATCGCCTCCTAGCTTTCTGCGCACTGTTACGGTGATACCCTGGCGTTCCAGGCGGCGCTGGAACTCCGCCACACGGCGGCTGGGCTTCAGCGGGCTCTCCTTAACCTCGTTGAGGGGGATGAGATTCACATGTCCTGGCGTCCCCTTCAAATGATGTGCCAGGAGGTCTGCCTGTGCATCGCTGTCGTTGACCCCGTCGATCATGGCGTACTCATAAGAGATACGCCGGCCCGTAGTCTCAAAATACCGGCGGCAGGTGTCGAAGAGCTTCCCCACTCCAATCCCCCGATTCACCGGCATGATCTTACTCCGGGTTTCGTCATCTGGTGCGTGGAGGGAAACCGATAGAGTTAATTGTAAACGATGCTCCGCCAGTTTGTCAATTTTCTCCGTGAGGCCACAGGTGGACAGGGAGATATGACGCATACCAATGTTGAGCCCATCCGGGTGATTCACCAACTCCAGGAAGCGCAGCACGGTATCAAAATTATCCAGCGGCTCACCGATACCCATAAGGACAATATTGGATATGGGTACGCCCGCGTCAAGTTGGGTGAACAAAACCTGATCGATCATCTCGGAAGGCGTTAAGTCTCTTACCTTGCCACCCAACGTGGAGGCACAAAAAGCACAACCCATCCGGCACCCCACCTGGGAGGAGATACATACAGTATTCCCATGGTGGTAGCGCATCAAAACCGTCTCAATACAATTTCCATCCAGGAGCCGCCAGAGGTATTTGATGGTACCGTCCTGGGCGGAAACCTGTTTGCGGGCCACCTCCGGGCGAGTGATGACACACTGATCCCTTAGCCGCTCTCGCAAAGACTTGGATAGGTTGGTCATCTCGTCAAAGGAGGTCGCCCCCCGGTGGAGCCAAGTAAAGATCTGCTTGGCCCTAAAACCGGGTTCCCCCTGCTCCTTGAGCCATACGCCCAGCTCCTCCTGGGTCATAGATTTGATGTCAATCATGTCATGCTCCCCCACCGCCTTTTCGGCGGCATCAGTCCGTATTTTGAGGCGGGCAGGTGTCCTCTACCCTCCTCCTGAGCTTTGCAAAGAAAAAACCATCAGTGCCGTGCCGCTGGGGCCACAGGGTGACCATGCCCTCCGGCACCTCTCCCACCGGCCCCGGGAGGGCAAAGCCCTCCAAGGTGTACTCGGGATGGCGCTCCAGGAAGGTAATCACAATGTCCTCGTTCTCAACTGTCTGTAAAGTACATGTGCAGTACAGCAAGACGCCCCCAGGCTTTACGTAGGTGGAGACATTTTCTAAAATGGCCGCCTGCACGACAGGAAGCCCAGACAAAGGCGCCGGGTCCTTATAGCGGATATCCGGCTTCTTCCGAATAATACCCAGGCCGGAGCAGGGCACATCGGCTATCACCAGGTCGAAAGTCTCCTCCCACTCGGCACGGTGAGCCTTTCCGTCCTGAACAGTAGAGGTGAGGCAAGTGATCCCCAGCCGCTTGGCACCGGCATCGATCAGCGTTTTCTTATGGGCATGGATATCACAGGAGACCAGTTTCCCCTGATCCTCCATCGCAATGGCGACGGCAAAGGACTTGCCACCGGGGGCGGCACAGGCATCCAGCACTGCCATTCCGGGCTTTGGCTCCGCCGCTAGCACCGCCAGCCGGGCACCGGCATCTTGGATGTAAATGCGCCCCTCCCGGAATGCCGTAAGATTCTCCAGATCGCCGCCGCCGGTGAGGGTCAGGCAGTCGGGCAGCCAGGGGTGGAGCTCCGCTTGGGCGCCCTCCTCCCGCAGAGAGACCAGCACCTCCTCTGTATTTCCCCGAAGACGGTTGACCTGGGCCACCGTGGGCGGCTCACCGTTGTCCAGGGCCAGAAGGCGCTCTGCTTCCACCGGGCCCAGCGCCTCCAAAAAGGTCTTTACCAACCACTCAGGGTGGCTGTACCGCACGGAGAGGTAGGAGACCGGGTCCTCCTCCGGGATAGTGGGCAGGCGGTCGATGTTCCGGGCCATGGAGCGGAGGATGCCGTTCACCAGGCCCGGGCTTCTGGAATTCTTGCTGTGCCGCTTCACCAGGTCCACCGACTCGTTGACGGCGGCGCTCACCGGCACCCGGGTGAGGAAGGCCATCTGATAGGCTCCCAGCCGCAAGGCGTTGAGGACCTTGTTTTCCATCCGCTCCGGCTTCACCGTAGAGAATTTCCCGATATAAAAGTCCAGCAGCAGCCGGTTCTGGAGCACACCAAAGCACAGCCGGGTGGCCAGTGCGGCGTCCCGGCTGTCCAGGCCGGCGGTCCGGATATTCTTTTTCAGCGACAGATCCGACCAGGCACCCTGCCGATCACAGGCGGACAGGGTCAGCAGCGCCACCTCCCGGGCATTGCCGGCCATAGGATCACTCCCTCTCTCCTACTCTTTACAGTTTTTCGCCCGCTGTGAGGGGATGGCCGCGGAGAAAGTCCGCCGCCGCCATCCGCTTTTTCCCATCAGGCTGTAGCTCTTTGATCCGCAGCAGGGTTCCGCCGCCGCAGGCCATGACGATACCTGTCTTCCCCGCCTCCGCGACTGTGCCGGGAGCCAGATCCCTTGTACCGTCAATAATGTCAGTTAAAAATACTTTACATCTGATGCCGCCGAATTCGGCTGTGGCACAGGGCCAGGGCAACAACCCGCGAACCTGGTTATGGAGGGCCTGCGCTCTTTTGGACCAGTCCATGGGGGAAAGCTCCCGGCTGAGCATGGGAGCGTAGGTGGAGGACTCAGCGTTCTGCGGTGTCCGGGGGGCCTTCCCCCTGGCCAGCAGGTCCACTGCCTCCACCAGCAGCTTTCCGCCCAGCTCCGCCAGGCGGGCAAAGAGCTCGGGCGCCGTCTCATCGGGGCCAATGGCGGTCTCGCCCTGGAGGATCATGTCGCCGGCATCTAACTCTGGCGCCATGTGCATAATGGTGACGCCCGTGGTCTTGTCCCCGTTGAGGATGGCCCAGTTAATAGGCGCCGCTCCACGGTACTTGGGCAGCAACGAGGAGTGGACATTGATACATCCATAGGCGGGATAGTCCAGAATGTCGGCGGGCAGGATGCGACCGTAGGCCGCCACCACGATGAACTCCGGTGCCAGATCCCGGATATAGCCCATGGCCTCCCCGTCCTTCATCTTCAGAGGCTGGAATACTGGGACATCATGTGCAATGGCATATTCCTTTACAGGGCTTGACTGGAGCTTCATTCCCCGGTTTTTAGGCTTGTCGGGCTGGGTGAAGACACCGCACACTTCGTGACCGGCCTCCAGGAGGGCAGCCAGAGAGGCCACGGCGAAATCAGGGGTGCCCATGAAGAGGATGCGCACGGTCAGTCCTCCTCCTCGTACATCTCATCCAGCTCCTTCTGGGTGTAGAGCCGGTCGGTGAGCTCCGTGAAAATATGGCCCTCCAGGTGGTCCAGCTCATGGCAGAAGCAGCGGGCCACGATGGCCTCCCCCTCCGTCTCAAACCAGTTGCCGTTCCGGTCCTGGGCTTTGACCCGGACCTTCATGGGCCGCTCCACGGTGCCCCACTTGCCGGGGACGCTGAGGCAACCCTCCCAGCCGGCCTGGATCTCCTCGGAGCGCCAGATAATCTCCGGGTTCACCAGCTCCAGCAGCTGCTCCTGGGCGTCCACCACGATGACGCACCGGCGCAGGATGCCCACCTGGGGGGCGGCCAGACCGGCACCGCCGGCATCGGCCAGGGTCTCTTTGAGGTCATCCAGTAGGTCCCAAAGCCGCTGGTCAAAGTTGGTGACCGGGCGGCAGACCTTGTGGAGTGCGGGGTCCTTATCGGTCAGGATCTTTCTCAGTGCCATAGTTGTATCCTCCTAATCGTATGGGTTCACATCGGCAACCACCGAAACGCCCCGGATTTCACGGTCATCGGCGGCGACTTGGAGCAAGCCGGCGATGAGTTGCCGGACCTCCCTGGTGTTTTGGCAGAGCAGGGTAAGTCGATAGCGGTAGCGGTTGTTCACCTTGGCCACTGCCGCCGGAGCGGGCCCCATCAAGCGCGGTCGCGTATCATAGTCACTCCAGGCCTCTGCCCAGCTCTCTAGGCTGCGGCGGAGCTTTTGGCATTTTCGGAGTACGGCGGACTCGTCGGTACCCGAGGCGGTGAGGACAAAGACGTCCCGAAAGGGCGGGTAATCCATGAGCCGCCGCAGGTCGATCTCCTGGGCATAGAAACGGTCGTAGTCCTGGACGGCGGCGCAGCGGATCACGTCGTTGTCCGGCGTATAGGTCTGGATCACCGCCCGGCCGGTCTTTTCTCCCCGGCCAGCCCGGCCCACCACCTGGGTGAGGAGGGAAAAGGTCCGCTCTGAGGCCCGAAAGCTGTCCACGTACAGGGCCAAATCGGCGGCCACCACTCCTACCAGGGTCACATTCTCGAAGTCCAGGCCCTTGGCCACCATCTGGGTGCCCACCAGAATGGGCACCTTTTTTCTCTGGAAGCGGTCCAGCAGCTTCTGGTGTCCATCGGCAGCCGATACGGTGTCGGCGTCCATCCGGAGGATCTCCACCCCTGGGAAGAGCTCCTCCAGCTCGCTCTGGACCTTCTGAGTCCCAGCGCCGATGAAGTTCAGGGTGCCGCCGCATACCGGGCAGGCCTCCGGCAGGGGCTCGGAGTGGCCGCAGTAGTGGCACATGAGCCGGTGATTGGCCGAGTGGTAGGTAAGGTGGACCGAACACCTGGGGCACACCGGTACCTCGCCGCACTCTCCGCAGGAGACCATGCGGCTGGCCCCACGGCGGTTGAGGAACAGGATGGACTGCTCCCCACGCTCCAGGTTGGCCTCCAGCTCCCGGCGCAGGAGGGAACCGATGCTGGTCCCATTGCCGGCGCGGAGCTCCTCCTTCATGTCTGCAATATAGACGGCGGGCAGGGCCCGCTCATTGTAGCGTTTGGTCAGGGTCACCAGATGGTAGACCCCGGTCCTGGCCAGATACATGGTCTCCACCGACGGGGTGGCCGACCCCAGTACCAACAGCCCTCCCGTTTTGGCGCAGCGGTATTTGGCTATCTCACGGGTGTGATACCGGGGGGTATTTTCCGACTTGTAGCTCCCCTCCTGCTCCTCATCCAGAATGATGAGGCCCAGGTTCTCCAGAGGGGCAAAGACGGCGGAGCGGGTGCCCAGGGCCACCCGAGCCAGGCCGGAGCGCAGGCGCTTCCACTCATCGTAGCGCTCCCCGGCCCGGAGAGAGCTGTGGAGCACGGCCACGTCGCTTCCAAAGTGGGCGGTGAAGATCCTCAGGAGCTGCGGGGTGAGGGCGATCTCGGGAACCAGGACCATGGCGGTCTTCCCACGGTCTAGCGCCGCCCGGATGAGGCGGAGATAGACCTGGGTTTTTCCGCTGCCCGTTACGCCATAGAGAAGGGCCACAGCGGGCTCCGGGGACCGGCACAGGCCGTCCAGAATCTGAAAGGCGGCCTCCTGCTGCGAACTGAGCACCGGTGGAGGTGCTGTGGGGCTATCTGCCTCCTTGTGTCCTCCCCGAAAAACTTCCCGCTCCTCCAGTATGACCAGTCCACTTTTGACCAGAGACTTGATGGTGGGGCCGGAGGCGCCGGTGAAATAGCAGATTTCCTTGACGCTGGCGCTGCCCACGGTGCTTAGGAGCTCCACCACGGCGTACCGCAGGGGGGCACTCCGGCGCCTGGGGGTCACCTGGGCCATGGCCTCCTCCGCCGGCACGGCCAGGGAGGCCACTTTTTCCCGTTTGTCCCCCACCCCCCGCTGGGCGCTGGTCTCCAGGGTGAGCACGCCCTGCTCGGTGAGCAGCTTCAAGGCGGGGGCGGGATCTGCAGTACCCAGAGCGGCATGGATCTGCCCCAGCTCAGCGGAACCGCCGCAGGCCCAGATGAGATCCAGGATCTGCGCAGCCCGACGGGAACGCCCAGCCGCGGCATAAGAGGCATCTCGGTCCACGCCAGAGGCGATCTGATAGCTGTCCCGGATGGAGAACCACAGTCCCGCTGGCAGCATGGCCCGGGCGGCGTCATACACAGTGCAGAAATATCGCTCCCGCATCCACAGACACAGCTTCAGGCTCTGTCCGTCCAGCACGGGGGCGTCATCCAGAACGGCAAAAACCTCTTTGAGACGTTTTCCCTCCAGCTGCTCGCCGGACAGGGCCAGTACGATACCCTCAGTACGCTTATTTCCCCGACCGAAGGACACCAGCACCCGGACACCGGGTACTACCCGGCCCTCCAGCTCTGTGGGAACCAGATAGTCGTAGGGCCTGTCGATGGCGTAGGCGGCCGCCGCCAGGGCTATTTTTGCGATGACCGCCCCATCCACCGCTCCTCTCTCCTTTCGTCACAGAAAAGGCAAGCGCCGGGGGCTGTTCGCCCGTCCGGCACTTCCATCACGCCAGGGGATGTGTCCGTACCCCCGGACACAAGTCAAGCCTGGGGCTGAGGGGGCAGACTCAGGTCCACCTTGCCCTCCGCGATCTCACGAATCGCGATGCTCACGGGCTTATCGTTGAGCGGATAGCCGCCCTCTTCAGCATCGGCGGCAATCTGACGGGCCCGGTGGGCCACCACATTCACAAGTTGATAACGGCTGGGCACCTGCGCAAGCAGGTCCTTCATAGCGGGATAGAGCATCATAACAGATCCAACTCCTTTGTTTACTGCATAGAATATCCGGAACCGCGTCCGGTATGGACACTGGGCGGAAGATCCTCAGATCCCCTCCACCAGGTGCATGCGATTTCTGGTCCGGCAGTCCTCTGCCGTCAGGATGGAAATGATCTCCGCCGCGGCGTCAGAAACCTTATCATTGACCACCAGGTAGTCATAATTGGGGATCTGAGTATATTCCTCCTGGGCCTTGGTGAGCCGACCGGCGATGACCTCCTCGCTGTCGGTATTGCGTCCCCGCAGACGGCGGGAGAGCTCCTCAAAAGAGGGCGGGATAATAAAGATGAGCACCGCCTCGGGACATTTGGCCCGGACCTTGGCTGCCCCCTGGACCTCAATGTCCAGCAGTACGTCGATCCCGGCGGCCAGCTTTTCCTGGATGACCTTCAGAGAGGTGCCGTAATAGTTTCCCACGTACTCTGCGTACTCAAGAAGCTCTCCACGGGAAATCATGCCCTCAAACTCCGCACGATCCACAAAGTTATAATTGACACCGTTGGCCTCACCCACCCTGGGCTTCCGAGTGGTGAATGAAACGGAAAAATAGATGTCCTGCCGCTGGCCGAGCAGCTCAGCGATCACCGTACTCTTACCCACGCCGGATGGGCCGGACAGGACAATCAGCTCGCCGTGTGTCTTTTTCTTGAGTGCCATCAGTCCTCTGCCTCCTCTTCCTCGTCCTCCGCCGCCGGCTCACCGCCGGCAAAACGCCCGGACACCTTCTCCGGCTGGATAGCCGAGAGTACGATGTGGTCGCTGTCCATGACCAGAACCGCTCTGGTCCGCCGGCCAAAGGTGGCGTCGATGAGTACGCCCCGCTCCCTGGCCTCCTGGACCATGCGCTTGATGGGGGCGGACTCCGGACTCACCACCGCGATGAGCCGGCTTGCTGAGACCATATTGCCAAAGCCGATATTGATGAGCTTCATGCTGCCGCTTCCTCTCACTCGATGTTCTGGACCTGCTCCCGGATCTTTTCGATCTCCGCCTTGATATCGATGACATGGCGGGCGATCTCCAGGTCATTGCACTTGGAGCCAATGGTATTGGCTTCCCGGTTGAACTCCTGGATGAGGAAGTCCAGCTTACGGCCAATGGGGCCACCCTGGCTCAGCATAGTCCGGAGCTGGGAGAGATGGCTACGCAGGCGGACAGTCTCCTCATCCACTGCCACCTTGTCGGCAAAGATGGCCGCCTCAGTGAGAATGCGGCTCTCGTCCAGCTGCTGATTCTGGAGGACTTCACGCATTTTGGCCTCCAGACGGGCCCGATACTCCGCTACCGTTTTGGGGCTCTGCTCCTCCACCTGTCCGGTGAGGGCCTCGATGGTATCGGCCCGGGAGAGGATGTCGGCGGAGAGCCGCTCCCCTTCCCGCTCCCGCATGACAGCAAAGTCAGCCAGAGCCTGGTCCAGCACCGCACAGATATCAGCAGCGGCCTCCTCCACATTCTCCGGCGCCTTCTCCGTCTGGAGCACATCGGGGAACCGGGCCATCAGGGCAAGGTCGGGCAGACCCAAGAGTTGATAGGTGTCTTTGAGCTCCTTCAGCGCCGCCACATAGCCGGCTGCCACCGGATGGTTCACCTTTACGGTGACCGCATCGGCTCCTGCACTGTCCATGGTGACAAAGACGTCTACTTTTCCCCGGGAAATGGCGTTCTGGACGCGGCTTTTCATGGCGTCCTCGGCAAAGATATAGGCTCTGGGCATCTTGATGTTGCAGTCCAGGTACCGGTTGTTCACCGACCGGACCTCCACCACGATGGAGCGGCCGTGGAGCACGGCCTCCCCCCTACCATAGCCAGTCATACTGCGGACCAAGGGTGGTCTCCCCTTTCTTCTCTCTTCTATTGTTCCAATCAGCCACCGCGGCCCCGGCGCATAGGCCAGTCCACCCGGGCGACGTAAAAAGCGATGAGCTTACTGAACCCGTAGTCATAAACCAGGAATACCACGTTCCCAGCCGGATAGAGCAGCCAGCCCAGCTTCTCCGCCTGTGGCATGCCCCACAGGAAGACGCCTCGGAACCCAAACCACAGTATGGTGAGGGCGACGTTGAAAAAGGCCAGCTTCACCACCAGCTCCAAGGGCAACCGCCGCAAGCGCTCAGCCACCCATTTCACCAGTGGATAGAGGCCGAAAAAGATCAGGTAAAGCAGCCCGCAGCCCTTACTAGGCAGCAGGATCAGGGCCAGAACCGAGGTGCCCGCCCAGCACAGCCCTCCTGCCGCCGGACTGGCGGAGATAACGGCGGCGGCCGGCATCAGTCCGGCTACAGCCACCAGCCCGATCCGGCCCCAGGGCGCCACGGCAGCCGCCCACAGCACCACCAGGGAGAGGGCCGTCAGCATGGCCGCCAGGGCCAGCTTTCCGGCATACGGTGTCCGTCCTCGCATCAGTTTCCGCACCCGCCGCACAGGCAGTTGAGACACAGAAGGGTGGTACAGCAATCACAGGAATCCATTCCTCCGGTGGTGTAACCGTAGGGACGGTAGGACTGTCCGCCCTGCCGCATCATGTTGTAGGCCTGACGGTACTCCAGATTGCCTGGGTCCATATTGCACGCCATTTGATACTGCTGCATGGCCTCGTCCAACCAACCCTTCCGGTAGGCGATGGAGCCCATGAGGAAGTGCCACTCGGCATCCTGTCCAGGCACCGACTGGAGCAGCTGTTCCGCCTGGGCCAGGTTGCCCAGATTGATGGCCTGCCGGGCGCGGGCGTACACCGAGGAACCACCGGACTGGCTTTGCCGCTGGTAACCACTCTGCTGCTGGTAAGCGCTCTGATATCCGCCGCCGCCCCGACCGGAACGCTGCTTCGTGATGGCGTCGTAGGCCTCATTGATAGCCTTCATCTTCTCCTCGGCCAAATCGGCCAGCGGGTTATTCTGATAGTTGTCCGGATGATACTTTCGGGCCAACTCCCGGTAGGCCCGCTTGATCTCCTCGTCGCTGGCATCCGGGCTGACGCCCAGCACGCTGTAAGGATCGTTCATAGCTTGTTCTCCCTGTTTTCTTTCTTGCGCCGTCGCCACTGTCCGGTGAAGACGGCCTCCTCCACCATGGGAAGTCCCAGGCACAGAATATTCATGATGATGCCGTTCCATGGACCGGTATCTATAAGGTTGCAGGCAGACACCGCTAGGTTCAGCGAGTGCCGCAGCGTCAGGAGGACCTCCTCCCGGTGTGCCTCTGGCCCATCCGGGAAACGCAGGAGCAACGGATTGTAGCTTCCCGATTTCCGGTCTTCATCCAGGTCATCCCAGGCATCCACTAGATAGATCCAGCGGCCCACGTGGTAGAGCATCTGGCCCAGAGCCCGGTCCCGGACCTCCTCACCGGTAGCTGGAGCCGCCGCTGCCAAAATACGGGCGAAGGTGTCTGCTGTCCGGTCCAGGGAAGAGGACTTGTCCTTCTCCAGCATGTGGAGTTCCTCCAGGCAGGCCACTGTCTGCCGGTCAAAGTCCGGCCGCCTCAGAGCGGCCTTCCGATAGGCCGGACGAAGCAATAGGCTCAGCAATCGAGCAGGCAGTCCCCGGAAAAATCCCCGGTCAGCTACACTGTCACGCAGCTTCCAATAAGTGAGGATGATACTTTCATCAGCCGCCGTATCCAGTCCAGGTCGGGATGGGCAGACCTGTTTTCCCCAAAGGGGACAGGCCACACACCGCCGCCGCTCCAGTCCTACCGTCTCGCCCGGCTGGGCTAAAACCATGGCCAGAAAAGCGAAGTCGTAATTGAGAAGCAGCCTTGGAAAAAAGCCGTACCGCCGACCCAGAGTGTGACACAGGCCGCAATAAATCCCCTGGTATGCGTCCAGTTCCCGGACTTTTAGTTCCCCCTTGAGAGGGACTACATAGCCGAACATCAGCCCTCTTTGCGAGCCACGATGCGGAACTGAAGGGACTTGCGACGCTTTACCCTGCGATCCAAGGCGATGATGAGCAGCACGCTGACGGCGAAGGCGGCAGCGCCAGCCAGGATGCACCAGCCCTGAGTGAGACCAAAGGCCTGAGCCACCAGATAGCCGGCTACCAACAACACCATGGGTACCAGATAGACAAAGGCAATGATACCCATGAGCTGGGAATTCTCCGTCTCCACCACCACCAGCTCACCCACCTTGGCATCCACGGTGTTTTCAGCCAGAGCGGTGACTGTGGGTTGGGCCGCCGTCATGCAGCCGCCACACTCAGAGCAGTTATGGGCGCATGCGCCCTGCCGGATCACCGCTACCTCGGCGGTGCCGTTTGGAAAGGTCTGTTTGATCTGCGCAGTTTGTGTCATAACGAAAGACTCTCCTATTGTGACTGGATATTGACCACGACGATGTACCCGTTGCTGCCGGGACTGACCACACCGCAGCGGCTGTCACCATCCAAGTAAATCTTAGGCGTGAAGGGGAACTGAGCTTGCCGCAGGTTCTGACCCTCCAGATCCACCACCACCCGGATTTGATAGCCCTCCACGGTATCCAGCGCATCGGCAGGACCTCTGACCTTCACCTGGAGGGACTGGGTCACTGCATCAGCAGTAAATCCTTCCGGCGTGTTGATGATATCAATATTGGAAGTTTCCACCGTTTTGGTTTCCAAGCCGCGGATGGTAACGGTAACTGTGGCCTGGGTAATGCCACTGTCATTACTCAATTCCGGCGTGAGTTCAATGGGGAATACAAATTCCTGCTGATCCTGAACCACCTGGGATAGGTCGATTTTGCCAATGGTGATGGTCTTGCCCTCCAGGTAAGATACGTCGACTTCGTCGCCAGAAACCTGGATGGTGGAGGGCTGGATATCCACCGTCACGTAACGTTCAAAGTTATCCTCGGTGATACCGCCGCCATAGACGTACTCCACGCTCAGCGGGACTTCCATAGTTTTGACCACCGGCATGACCACGCTCACCGTATTCACGTTGGTGGTAAGATCATCGTCGTCTACCACCTCACCGTCAGCGGTCATGAGCTGGAATCCCAACTCACCAGTATAGGTCTTAGTGAGATTGTCGCCCGTAATGGTGACCTGGGCGTACTCCACCTGATTAACCAAGGACTCGGGCCCCTGGACCTTGATGGTACCCGGCGTGACCTCCACTGGGTTGGCCCGGTAGTTATTGTCCTCATCCACCGTGCCCTTAAAGACACCCCTGACCTCTACCGTCTTGGACATGAGTCGGGTAACCGTGACCTGGATGGTCTTACCCTCCTGATCCATCACCCGCACCCCAGTAGATGTGAGTGAAGTAAATTCCGGGGTGATGGTACAGCTGAGATCATAGGTCCCGGGTTCGGTGATCTCGGCCACATTGATGGTGGCACTGAAATATTCGCTTGGATTAGAGGCCATGCTTACCAGCAGGCTTCGATTTCCGCTGACCCGAGCGCTGACAGTGAGTTTGGTATTGGGGTCGATCATCAAGCCCTTGGCGTTCAGGGCCTCCTCCCCCACCACCGTCACTGGAATACTGCGCACGGTGGATTCACCCACGTCGGTCACACTGGCTGTCACATAGGCCCACAGTCCCAGAGCGATGAGGATGGACAGGATGATATTGAAGATTTTACTTTCCGTGAACTTCTTCCCCATCGTTTTTGTCACCTTTTTTCGACTTGAATAGGGCGGAGAACTTATTGGAAGAACCGGAGGTGTCCTCCTTGGGCAGCAACTCGTTACGCAGCAGCCGTTCCAGGGTCTCCGGAGCCAGATGCCGCTTGAGCATTCCATTGACGGCCACGGAGATGGAGCCGGTTTCCTCCGAGACAATGGCCACCACGGCATCGGAATTCTCACTCATGCCGATACCAGCCCGATGGCGCATACCAAGGTCCCGGGACAAATTGGTATTTCCGGACAAAGGAAGCACACAGCCCGCGCCCACAATATGCCCGTTCCGGACGATGACAGCGCCGTCATGGAGGGGCGCCTTGTTCCAAAAGAGGTTTTTGAGAAGCTCTGCTGCTACAGTTGAGTCCAAGGCAGTACCTGTCTTAATAATGTCATCTAGAGGCACTTTGCGCTCAAAGACCATCAGAGCACCTACTTTATCCCGAGAGAGAGAAGCATAGGCCTGGACGGTCTGCGAGATCGCCTCCTCCACCTCCGGGGGGGCCTCCTCCCTGCTGAACATGTCGCCCAGGGTAGTACTGCCCAGCTGCTCCAAAAATCGGCGGATCTCCGGCTGGAACACGACAATGAGCGCCAGCATTCCCATCGCCACCATATGGGAGAGGAAGAAATTGATGACACGCAGCTGAAGCACCGAGGACACCACAAGAGCAGCCAACAGCAACAGAATAGCCTTGGCTACCTGTGCTGCCCGACTCCGTCGGACCATCATGAGCACCCGGTAAATAATCACCGAAATGATGGTCACATCCACGATATCGAATATGGAAATGTTAAAGGTCAGGATGTAATGATACACCCTCTGAAAGATGTCCGTCATTTCCATTATCTCCCATATATAAAAATGGCCCAGGGTCGGGCACAATAACCTCCCGCCCATTTCAAATATTATACTGTATCCACCGGCAAATGGCAAGGACTCCACCTATTAAATTTCCCTGAACTTCTCTCAAAAATGGACGAAAAAAAGCGTGCGAGGGCGCGCGGCGGAGAAACCGCGGTCCTCGCACGGCGGGACATGTTCAGCGTGCCCGGAGTCGGCTCACTGCCCGGACAAGGGCGGAGACCTCTCCGGGTGTATTGAAAGCGGAAAAACTGGCCCGTACTGTCCCCGTCTCCAGGGTGCCCGCAGTGCGGTGGGCCAGAGGGGCACAGTGGAGGCCGGACCGGACGGCGATTCCCTGCTTGGCAAGCCGGGCTCCCACCTCCTCGCAGTCCATGCCCTCCACCCGGAAGGAAACCACGCCCGCCTGATGAGCCAGCCGGGGCGCGGCGTAGACAGTGACTCCTTCCAAATGCGTCAGTGCATGGGCACATTGGGCGGCCAGGCGACGCTCGTGCGTCAGGATGTGTGCTGGACCTTTGCGTGCTACGAACCGCAATCCTTCCAGCAGCCCAGCGGCACCTGGGACGTTGTGGGTGCCCGGTTCCAGCCGGTCGGGCAGGAAATCAGGCATCTCCTGGAGCATGGAGAGGGACCCGGTTCCCCCTTCTATCAAAGGCCGTCCCGGTTGTGCACACAGCAGAAGTCCAGTACCCTGGGGCCCATAGAGGCCCTTGTGACCCGGCATGGCGATAAAGGCGGCTCCCAACTCCTCGAGGGAAACGGGCAGCGTACCGGCAGACTGGGAGGCGTCCAGGATGAACGGAATCCTCTGCTCACGGCACAGAGCGGCGATCGCTTCCACCGGCAGCACGTATCCGAAGACATTGGAGACATGGGTGCAGATGACGCAGGATACCTCTGGAGTCAGTAGTGCCTGGAACCGCTCAACCATGGCCTCCGGCTGAAACAGCGGAGCATCGGCCACCTTCACCGTCATATTGGCGATGGCGGCCAGTGGGCGTGTGACAGCGTTGTGCTCATACCCAGAAATGAGTACCGTATCTCCTGGAGCAACCAAAGTCTTGATGGCCAGATTGAGGCCGTGAGTGGCGTTCATGGTGAGCACTACTTGGTCTGGCTCCGGTACGTGAAAAAGCCGGGCGGCGGTCTCCCGGCAGGTGAAAATGGTATCAGCCGCCGCCATAGCGGCGGGATAGCCGCCCCGACCAGGACTGGCCATACGGCTCATGGCACTGGCCGCCGCTCTGGCCACCGCCGGCGGCTTTTGAAGGGTGGTGGCAGCGGAGTCCAGATAGATCATGGCCCCACCTGGCGGTAGCTGCCGTCCGACTCCGCGATATAGATCCCCTTGGGCCGCAGCTCCGCCCGGTTGAGCAGCACCAGGGCCTGGGCCAGCCGGCGCTCCGACACCTTCACCGCGTACCCGCAGCCCTCCCCTACAATGGATTTGGGCGCCCGAAGGACCACTCCAGTGATTCCGCCCCGCTCCAGCACGGCCGCCGTCCGCTGGGCATAGGTCAGCGAGCGACAGACGATGAGATAATAGACCATAGGCATTACGCTCCTCTCTGGGGCATTCTATGTCTGCCAGCCCTCAGAGGACACCAGACAAAAGGACCGGAGCCCTCTGTCATAAGGCTCCGGTCCCTTGTCTCTTTATATCCGCTCTAACAGGGTCACGGCATGGGCTGCCATGCCCTGTCCGGTGCCGGTGAAGCCCAGTCCTTCCTCGGTGGTAGCCTTCACATTCACCTGCTCCTGAGGCACCCCCATATGGAGGGCCAGGTTCTGCCTCATCTGGGGGATATGTCCGGCCAGCTTGGGTCGCTGGGCCACGATGGTGGCGTCCACGTTACCCACCTGCCAGCCCTCCTTCCGAAGGCAGTCGCACACCCGGTCCAGCAACACCAGGCTGGAGATCCCGGCAAAGGCCGGGTCATTGTCAGGGAAAAGCTTTCCGATGTCTCCCAACCCCGCCGCACCCAGCAAAGCATCCATCACCGCGTGGGTGAGAACATCAGCATCGGAGTGCCCTAACAGTCCCTCCTCCCACGGAATATCCACCCCGCCAAGGATGAGCCTACGTCCTGCTGTCAGTCGGTGGACATCATAGCCGTGCCCAATCCGCAGCTCTGCCACTACGCTTCGCCCCTTCCCATCAAAATGCCCAACCCCAGGTCTAGGTCCGTGGGGGTGGTTAGCTTCAAATTGGCCCGGTCTCCTTTGGTGAGGAAGATCCGCATGCCCAGGCGTTCCACAGCGGCACAGTCGTCAGTGAGGGTGACACCATCCTCCTCCGCCTTCTGGAGGGCTGCCTTCAGAAGAGATGACTCGAAGACTTGGGGTGTTTGAATGGCGAAGAGGGTCTCTCGGTCAAGGGTCTCCTCCACCACACCGTCTTTTGCACGCTTGACTGTATCGGTCACCGGCACTGCTGGCGCCGCCGCACCACACTCCGCCGCCTTCCGAATGACCTCTTCCAGCAGCTCCTGGGTGACAAAGGGCCGGGCACCATCGTGGACGGCGATGAGTTCAGCCTCCGGGCTGGCCGACCGGATACCGGCTAGTACCGACAGGGTACGGGTAGCGCCTCCGGTCACCACCTTGGTGACCTTCTCCAGGCCAAAATCCCGGCACAGGCGGCTTACCGGTACCACTAGGTCCTCACGGGTCACTACCACAATCTCATGGATCAAGACACAGGCCTCCAAAGCCTGGAGGGTCCGAACCAGTACCGGACGGTCTCCCAGCTCCAAAAGCATTTTATCCTGACCCTCCATGCGGGTGGAGGAGCCGGCGGCAGGTACCACAGCGGTGCAGAACGGCGCAGCCGGACGTCGCTTCCGCAATGAGCCAAAGATAGGCATGATGGGAACACTCCTTTCCAGTGGGGCGATGAGTCTCCTTCCGCCACAAAAAGGAGCCTTTCGGCTCCTTTTTGATCTGTCGGGCGGTCAGCTCAGAGCGGTGTTGATACGCTTCTCCACATCCTCATAACTGGCATCCTGGGAAAGAACCAGCTCGGATATGAGGATCTGCTTGGCTGAGTGGAGCATCTTCCGTTCCCCCGTGGAGAGCCCCCGGTCCTCGTCCCGGAGCATCAGGCCCTTCACCACCCGGGCAACCTCCATCAGGTCCCCACTCTTGATCCGGAGCATGTTCTCCCGATAGCGGCGATTCCAATTCTGGGTCATGTCTACCTTGATGTTTGGCATAGCCGCAATGATCCGGTCGGCCGCGTCCCGATCCACTACGGGCCGCACCCCGATCTCCTCCGTGTGCTCGGTGGGTATCATGACTAGCATGCCCCCCACTGGCAGCTTTAGAATATAGTAGTCCCGCACCACGCCGTTGACCTTTTTGCTGACGATGCTGTCGATCACGCCGGCACCATGCATCGGATGGACGATCTTATCTCCTATCTGAAACATGATAACCACCTCCTTGACATGAAAAAATAACTTGACAAACCCAAAAATCAAGTTTATTATAAACCATTTATCACTATTTCGCAAGTAAAAAGCGCTATGTCTTCCGCAAAACAGGCGTCAAATCTCCGTCAATGATGTGAAAAGCGGTAAAAAAGGACCTGTCTCCTATAGAGACAGGTCCTTTTTTATCTAACGAGCCAACGAGGATTACTCCTCGTCCTCCACGGAAGCAGAATCCTCCAGCAGGGCACGGATGGACAGGGAGACCTTCTTGTTCTCCATGTCGATGTCGGTGATCTTCACGTCCACCATATCGCCCTCGGCCAGCACATCACCGGGCTTGTCGATGCGGTGATCAGCAATCTGGGATATGTGGATGAGGCCGTCCACGCCGGGAACGATCTCAGCAAAGGCACCGAAGGTCATCAGCTTGACAACCTTCACGTTGGCCACGTCGCCCACGCTGTACTTGTCGGTAAACACGGTCCAGGGATCCTGGCTCCGGTCCTTCATGCCCAGAGAGATCTTCTTCTTCTCGGGATCAAAGGAGATGACATACACGTCCACGGGGTCACCCACACTGACAACCTCGGAGGGGTGCTTGATGCGGCTCCAGGAGAGCTCGGAGATGTGGACCATGCCGTCCACGCCGCCGATGTCCACAAAGGCGCCATAAGAGGTCAGGGACTTCACAACACCGTTGTAGTGCTTGCCGTTCTCGATCTCAGCCCAGACCTTGGCGGCCTTCTCGGCGCGCTCAGCCTGCTCCACGGCACGGATGGAACCCACCACACGGCGGCGGGCACGGTTGACCTCGGTGATCTTCATGCGGACCTTCTGCTTCAGCAGAGCGGTCATGGCAGCGTCACGGGGCAGGCCGGTCTGAGAGGCGGGGATGAACACGCGCACACCCTTGACAGAAGCCACAACGCCGCCCTTGTTCTCCTCGGTGATGACACCTTCCACCACGGTGCCGGCCTCGCGGGCAGCCTCCACGTCATCCCAGCTCTTCACGGTGTCCAGGCGCTTCTTGGACAGGGTAACCACGCCCTCAGCATCGTTGACGCGCATGACGTAGGTCTCGATCTCGTCGCCCACCTTGACGATGTCCTCCACCTTCACGGTGGGATCGTCGGTCAGCTCGGATACAGGAATGTAGCCAGCATGCTTGGTGCCCAGATCCACGTAGATCTCAGTGGGCGTGATCTCAGTGACGACACCGGTGACCTTCTCTCCTGTATTTAAAGTTTTGATCGATTTCTCCAGCAGATCAGCGAAGGATTCCTCGATCTCCATGATTTCGTCGCTCATTTTGTCATAGACCTCCTTTATAATCCACCCGGGCGTTGATGCTCCCGCGGTGATGCCGATCGAAGCCGCCCCTGCGAAAGAGGCCGGTTCCAATTCCTCTGCCCCCTCAATGGCGACCACCCGGGGACAAAGGGCGCGACACAGCTCTGAAAGCCGCTTTGTATTGGAGCTTTTGCGATCTCCGATGACGATCATCGCATCGCAACAGGCTGCCAATTCCTGGGCTTCCGTCTGCCGTATATACGTAGCATTACATATTGTATCAAAAATTTCAGCGTTTGTACACTCTTTTTTTGCTGTTTCTATGGCGTGATCCCAAATTTTACGGGTCGATGTGGTCTGAGAGACCAGTGTAAGCGGCATTTTCCGCCGTTCCGGACACTCAGCGAGCCAAGCAGATAGGGCCTCCCCATCAGGCAACACCACCGGATGGCGGCACCAGCCGGCAATTGCCACGATCTCGGGGTGGTCGGGAGTACCGATGATGACCGGCTGCCGTCCCGCCGCCTCTGCCTCTGCCACCAGACGATGGATACGCTGAACATTGGGGCAGGCAGTATCTATGATCCGGCACCCCTTCTGCTCCAACGCGTCATGGACCCACTTGGCCTCCCCATGAGAACGAAGGATCACCGGCGCTCCCGGAGGGACCTCCTCCACTGTGCGGACCAGGAAAGCGCCCTCACGCTCCAGTTTGGACACCACATGGTCGTTGTGGATCACCGGACCCAGCAGTACAGCATTGCCAGCCTGAGCGGTCTGCTCCGCCATTTCAACCGCACGCTTCACGCCATAGCAGAAGCCGGCGGACTTGGCCAGTTCGATCCTCATACGACCTGTTCCCCCAGCTTACGGATGCGCCCCATGAGGTCGGTGGTGATGGCGTCGTACTCCTCCGCCGTCCCCTTCCGGCTGGACACCTGGGGCATATAAGGCTCACCGATAACCACAGTGGTCCGTCGGAACCAGGGTTTCCGTTCCGGTACATACACCGGAAGGATGGGCACACCGCACCGGACTGCCAGCATGGCAGCGCCGTTTTTAGCCTCGCCCTGCTCTCCTCTGCTCTCGTGGATCCGGTGCCCTTCCGGATAGAGGAGCACCTTCTCCCCTTCCTTTAAATACTTCATGGCCTGTTTGATAGCGCCTACATCGGACTTGCCCCGCTCCACGCCAAAAACTCCAACATGGCGGAGGATCCACCCAATAAAAGGGACACGCAGCAACTCCGCCTTCGCCATGGGGCGGAGCTGGTTTTTATGCTGGAAGGCAAAGGCCAGAAACAGGGGGTCAGACATAGCAGTGTGGTTTCCGCACACCAGCACGCCCCCCTCCGGGATATTCTCCCGGCCAATGGCGCGGCCCGGATGAACCAGATTGAAAAAAGGAAAGGCGATCATATAAATCACATTGTAAAAGGTTCTCATGCATTAAGCTCCCCTCTGACGGCGTCCAGCAGCGCCTGAAGGCTCTCCGCCAGATCAAGCTCGGTGGTGTCCACCAATACGGCATCCTCCGCCTGGCGGAGGGGGGCCGCTGCCCGGGTGGTGTCACGCCGGTCCCGCTCCACGATCTCCGCCAGCACGGTCTCTAGGTCCTGAGGTGTCCCCCGCTGGGCCAGCTCATCACATCGGCGTCGGGCCCGTGCTTCGGGAGAGGCGGTGAGAAAGATCTTGGCATCGGCCTGGGGCAGCACCACCGTGCCAATGTCTCGGCCGTCCATGACCACGTCGTGCTGACGGGCCAGCTCCCGCTGAGTGTCCATGAGGAAGTCCCGCACCGCCTGAATGGCGGATACCGACGACGCTGCCCTGGAAACCTCAGGGCGGCGTATGTCCTCGGTGACATCCCGACCGCACAGGTACATGTGCTGAAGGCCGTCACTGCTGTCGTAGGCCAGACGGATGTCGGCCTGGGGCAGCAGTGCCTGCACCGCTGCCGGGTCTGCCGGGTCCACTCCACGCTCCAAAGCCAACAGCGCCAGAGTCCGATAGATCGCGCCGGTGTCTACATAAAGAAAGCCAAGGGCCTTGGCAGCCTTCCGTGCCAAAGTGCTCTTTCCTGCCCCGGAGGGGCCGTCGATGGCTACGCTTTTATGTCCCATGTCTCTGCCTCCTATTTGTTCGACCCCGTCATTGGAGCCCCTCTACCGCCGCCTGTCCGGCCGCGCGGCCGGTGCACCAGGCAATCTGGAGGTTAAAGCCGCCGGTATAGGCGTCTACGTCCAGCAGCTCACCAGCAAGGTAAAGTCCTTGCGTTAGCTTGGAACCCATGGTCTTTGGATCTACCTCGGATACCTTGACACCTCCACTGGTGACAATGGCGTCCTCCACCGGGCGAGGCCCCACCACTGGGAAGGAGAATCCCTTTAACGTCTCCAACAGACGGCGGCGCTGAACCTTGGTAACGGCGTTGGCAGGCAAATTCGAAGGGATGTCCGCCCGCTTGGCCAGTACTGGAATCAGCAGCCTGGGTGCCAAGGTTTCCAGCACATTATGAAAAGCCCGGTTGGGCTGTCCGGTGAGCTCCCGCACCAGGCGATCATCCAGAGCGACTTCATCCAGGGCAGGCTTCAGATCGATGATCACCGTATAGTGGTCCTTTTCAAAATCCCGCATATGGGCACTGGCACTGAGAATCAAGGGACCGGAGAGGCCGAAGTGGGTGAAAAGCATTTCCCCTTGCTCCCTGAAAATCACCTTGCCCTTTTTGTTTTTGACTTTCACCACCACGTTCCGCAGGGAGAGGCCCTGCATGCTGGGGCACTCCTCCCCCTCCACCACCAGGGGAATTAGAGACGCCTTGGGGGGCAGTATGGTGTGGCCCAGGGCGGCGGCCATGACATAGCCGTCCCCGGTGGAGCCGGTAAGCGGATAGGACGCACCGCCGGTGGCCAGAATCACGGCGCTGCCGGCATAGCTACCCCGTTCTCCCTTTACCCCACTGACTGCTCCATGATCTGTGAGAATCTCCCGTGCCCGGTCCTGAATCAGGTCCACGCCGGACCGGCGCAAGGCAAAAAAGAGGGCGTCCACCACGTCAGCGGCCGTGTCGGACACCGGGAAGACCCGGTTGCCCCGCTCCGTCTTCAGCGGCACCCCCAAGTCGGTGAAGAATTCCTTGACCTCAGTGGGCGGGAAACGGGTGACGGCGCTGGTGAGGAACTTACCGTTCCGAGGCACATTGGAGAGCACCTCTGCCGGAGTGCAGTCATTGGTCAGGTTGCACCTGCCCTTGCCGGTGATATAGAGCTTCCGTCCCACCTTCTGGTTCCGCTCCAAGAGGGTAACAGATGCCCCCATCCGGGCAGCAGTCAGCGCCGCGAGCATGCCCGCGGCGCCGCCCCCTATGACAATGATACGCTTTTCTTTCTGCGTCAAATCAATTCTCTTCCTCTACTTGTTCATATACGCCATACTCTGACCAAATCTGCTCCAGAGTGGCAAAGGTCTGAGCCACGTCAGCGTTCTTCCGCCGGCCCACCGCCACGATAAGAGCGTTGATAAGGCTCAGCGGCGCCACCAGGGAGTCCACAAAGGAGGCCATGTCGCTCTTGGCCAGGAGTGTGACGGTGGCCATCTCCGCCAGGGGCGAGGTCTCCGAGTCGGTGAGCGCCACCACCTTGGCACCCCGGTCACGGGCGAAGCGCATGGCCTGCACTGTCCGGCTAGAGTACCGTGGAAAGCTGATGCCGATGACCACATCCTCACGGCTCACCCGCAGCAGCTGCTCAAAGGTCTCACTCACCGACGTGGTTCGGATGAGGAGCACGTCGTCAAAAATCAGATTGAAATAGAAGCCCAGAAAATCGGCCAGAGCCGCAGCCGAACGGGCCCCCACAATGTAGATCCGCCGTGCGGTCAGGATGGCGTCCACTGCCCGGTTGAAGCCACTGCGGTCCGCCTCCTCCAGAGTAAGGCGGATTTTCTCGATATCCGACTGCATCACGGTGGAGAGGATGTCGTGGTCCCCAATACGGTCGTTGGCTACCTCAATGCGTTGGATGGAGGTGAGCTTGCTGCGAATCATCTCCTGCAGGGCCTTCTGCATGCTTGGGTAGCCGTCGTAACCCAATTCGGCGGCAAAGCGCACAACGGTAGACTCACTGACATTGACCGTCTTACCCAGACGGCTGGCTGTCATGAAGGCGGCCTTGTCATAAGAGTCCAAAATAAAATGGGCAATGAGCTTCTGTCCTTTTGAAAAGGTCGGCATCCGATTCTGGATGGCAGTCAAAACATCCCTTGACATATAGGGGTACCCTCACATTTCCTCCCCGGCGCATTCCGGGCTACTGTACGGACCGATCAGCGAACACATACCGTTTTCGACAATGGTCCAACAGATACTATCATAGCGGGAAACGGGAGGAAAATCAAGCACGATCTGCAAGGCGGGATCTCTCCTCCTGCATACTCACAGCGACTTGAGAATAGCGACCTCTTCGTCGGTGAGATAACGCCACTTCCCAAGCTTGAGACCGCCCAGCTGGACCTGACCCTCCCGGACCCGGCGCAGGGCTTTCACCGTCAGGCCCACCTGCTGACACATCCGGCGGATCTGCCGGTTCTTCCCTTCGTGGATCTGGAAGGAGAGCAAATTGGGGCCCAGCCGGTCCACCTTCGCCGGCGCCAGAGCCACACCATCCAGTTCCATGGGGCCGTTTAGCACTGGCAGTGCGGCTTCGATGTCCCCGGTGACCATCACTAAGTACTGCTTGTCCACCTCATGGCTGGGGTGGATAAGCCGGTGGGTGAGCTCGCCATCGTTGGTGAGGAGGAGCAACCCTTCAGAGTCCAGGTCCAGCCGGCCCACCGGCCACACCCGGACCCCACAGTCGGTCACCAGCTGGGCCACCGTGGGCCGTCCCTCCTCGTCGGAGAGGGTGGTTACATAGCCTCTGGGTTTGTTGAGCATGAGATAGACCGGCTCTGCCGCCGGCCCCACCTCCACCCCGTCCAGGGCCACTTGGTCCCGGGTCAGATCGGCTTTGTCGCCCAACTTGGCGGTCTGGCCGTTGACAGTGACCCGCCCGGCCTCGATATAGTCCTCCGCAGTCCGCCGGGAGCAGAGTCCAGCGGCGGAGAGCAGCTTTTGCAGGCGTTCCTCCATGAGGGGCACCTCTTTCTTCAGATGTACGGGCGGGCTACCCCGCCCAGGGGAACAGGGACCAGAGCCGCTCCAAAGGGCCGGCCTCAGGCGCCTGATCGGAATGAACTCCGGCAGCGCACACCAGGGAGGTCTCCCCGATGGTTGCCCCGTTCAGAGTGAATACCAGAGCACCCACTGGCACATCGTCGGCCACTGGTGTCTGGAGATCATCGGGCAGCTTCAGCTCGGCCCGGACCTGCTCGGACTCTGTCAGAGGGTACCACACCTCCTCCGCCGTCCGCACCGGGACTGCGGGTATCAGGGACCCGGAGGTCTTCACCAGCCCCACCGTCTTACCAGAACTGGCTAGCAGACACCGTGGATAGGTTTCGAAGCCGTAGTCAAAGAGGGCGGCGTGATCCTTCCAGTCGTCTGGATCGCTGAGGGTAACGCACAGCAGCAGCTGGCCATCCCGCCGGGCGGCCGACACCAGGGTTCGGCCGGAGGAACGGGTATACCCTGTCTTCATGCCTACGCAGTCGGGATAGAGGCTCAGCAGCTTGTTGTGGTTGACGAAGGTCCTGGTCCCGATGGTGGCCGACTTGGTGGAGACCACCTTGGCCACCAGCTCATTGTCCATGCAGGCCGCCGCCAAAATGGCCATGTCGGCAGCGGTGGAGTAATGGTTCTCGTCGTCCAGGCCATTGGGGTTGGCAAACCGTGTGTCAGACATCCCCAGCGACCGGGCTTTTTCGTTCATCCTGGCCACAAAGGACTCCACGTCCCCGGCACAGTATCGGGCCAGAGCCAGAGCGGCGTCGTTACCTGACTGGAGCAGCAGGCCGTAAAAGAGGGCCTCCACCGTGACGGTCTCCCCCACCTTTAGATACATGGAGGAACCTTCGGTAAGGGTGTCCTCCCGCAGGACTTCCACCTGAGCGCTCAGATCGGTGACCAACTCCGCCGCCACCAGGGCCGTCATCAGCTTGGTGGTGCTGGCAATGCCTCGGCGAGTGTGGGCGTCTTTCTGATAGAGGACCCGGCCGCTCTCGGCATCCACCAGGATGGCTGAGGACGCCGATATGACCGGCTCCGCCGCCTGGGCAGCGGGACAGAGCAGAGATAAAGCCAGCAAAAGGGCGGCAAAGCACTTCAAGGGGCATCACCTCAACAGATAGATGCCGTTAGTATGCCAGCCGTTCTCTTGGATTATCCCGCTCACCGCTCCGGTCAGTCACAGATGTGGGGGCTAATTACTCTGCGAATTCCTTCTTTTCTTTGTCCTGCTTCTCGATAAAGCCAGTGACCTTGTCGAACATCTCAGGCACCAGCTCTACCACTCGGTCCACCGCGTTCCCGGCGGGAGGCGCCACAGGCAGCAGCTTCACAGAGTCACCTTTGATGATGAGGAAGGCTACCGGAGCAATGTTGACGCCGGCGCCGCTGCCGCCGCCGAAGGAGTTATCAGCGTCCGGCTTCTGGTTCTTGGTGGTAAAATCACTGCCGCCGGAGGCGAAGCCGAAGGACAGCCGGGACACCGGGATGAGGGTCACGCCGTCGTCGGTGTGGATGGGAGTGCCCACAATGGTGTTGACGTCCACCATCTCCCGGATCTTCTGCATGGTAGTGGACATGAGCTCACTGATGGGATGGTTCTTTTCCATATGGTACCGCCCTTTCTGTTGTGTGTTTGGCCGTTTTTTCCGTCTCGTTCTGCCGCCGCCAGCGGAGCAGCACACCCAGCGCCTGCCACCCGAAGCACAACGCAAAAGCCACTCCCTGCCCCACGGTCAGGGACAGGGCCGCCTTGGCCTGCACCTCCGAGTGAGCCCGCTGAAAATCTGCCGCCGTTCGAATGTCGCGCTGGCGGATATGGAAATTCTGCTCCAAAAGGGGCAGGACCATACCGATGATGGCGTTGGCGCTGCCATAGGCCACCGCCACAGAGGCCGGATCACTGCCGGCCAGCAGGATGTGGGCCTCCAGCAGGTCCACAGAGATCTTTTGCCGGAGGCTGCCCGCCGCCCGCAGGGCCACCGGCAGCAGCTCCCAGAGGAGGGACAGCCTCTCACCGTTGCCCGGCTCAGCCTCCTCCCTCTTCTTCTGCGGCTTTGGCTTTTGGGACTTTCCCGGCTTCTTTTTCTTTTGTTTCAAAGGATAGACCCGCAGCGCCGCCGGTCCCGCCCGGAGGTGAACGGTGAGCTGCCCGCCGTCATATTCCGCCCTCACTCCGACCCGGATGAGGGATATCAGAATCAAAGCGGCCAGGATACACGCCAGGATCACCCAGATCACACGGCCTCAGCCTCCCTCCCCGGCGCCCATCTCCGCCCGGGCCAGAGTCTCCGCCGCCGAGCGCAGCTCCTCTTCGGTGGGCTCCTCGCCCTCCTCCCGCAGGTCACGCAGCTTTTCCAGGGCCGCCTGCATATCCATGCTCAGCTGACCCTCCTCCGGCGCGGCGGCAGGGAGCTCGGGGAGCTCGTCCAGGCTGCTCAGGCCGAAGGAGCGCAGGAAGACCGGCGTGGTCCGGTAGAGGATGGGCCGCCCGGGCACGGCCAGCCGGCCGCACTCCTCAATGAGCTCCCGGTCCAGCAGCAGGCCCACGGTGTAGGCGCTGTCCACACCCCGGACCTGATCCACATAGGCCCGGGTGGTGGGCTGGTAGTAGGCGATGATGGCTAGCACCTCCAGGGCAGGCGGAGACAGCTTCGGCGGACGCCGGCTCTCAAAGGTCTTACGGATGAGGTCGGCATGCTCCGGCGCCGAACAGAGCTGGTAGCTGGTGTCCAGACGCACCAGCCGGATGCCTCGGCGGTGGTAGCTGTAATCGTCCATCAGCTTCTGGGCCACCGCATCCGCCGTGGCCCGGTCGATCTCCAGAGCCAGACACAGCCGCTCCACGCCCACCGGCTCACCGGCGGCGAACAGGATGCCCTCCATGGCCGATTCGAGCTCTTTCAAATCTGTCAAAGGCTCCTCCCCCTTCCGTGTGTCAGTAGGCGTCGGTGGAGAACTCCATCTGGGTCTCCCCTTCCCCGGTACAGGTCACCGTGCAGTCGGTATCAGTGCCCGCCAGACGGATACGCCTGGCCTTACACAGCTCTAGCACGGCGATAAAGGTGGCCACCACCTCCGAGCGGCTCCGGTTGCCCTGGAACAGGGCCTGAAACCGGGTAACACCAAAGCGGACCAGCCGCTGGATAAGCTCAGCCGCCTTCTCCGACACCGGGTAGGGTTCCCGACCCACGATGCCGTCAAAGGCACTCACCGGCGGCGGCAGCAGGGTACCCATCCGCTCCCGTACTGCCAGCATGGCCCGACGCAAATCGTCCCTATCGTGGACATAGCAGTAGGTCCGGTCGGCAGGCATGGCCTCCGGCCCTTTGGTAATGTAGTCCCTGCCCAGCTCAAACCGGTCGGAGAGCTCCGGCACCACTGCCTTGATTTTTAAATAGTCCTCGTGGCGCTGGTGGGCTTCCAGGGAGGCGATGAGCTGTTCCATCTCGGAAAGGGCCTCCTCATCGTGGATGGAGAGGAGCATCCGAGACTTGATAAAGACCAGTTGGGCCGCCATGGTGACGAACTCACTGGCCACCTCCAGGTCCAGCTCCTTCCGCCGGTCCATCCAGTCCAGGTACTGGTCCAGGATCACGGAGATCTGGATGTCTTTGATCTCCATCTTGTTCTTGCTCAGCAGGGCCAGGATGAGGTCCAGAGGGCCGGTGAAATCCTCCAGGTCCTCCGCCTTGGCCTTCACCACTTTTTCCAGATGATAGATGGGTCCGTCCAACGGCGTCCTCTTCCTTTCGTCTTATGTGAGCAGATAGTAGGGCCAGGCCGCTCCCCGGAGCAGCAGGTCCAGCACCCAGGTCCGTGCGGCACTTAGAGGGGCACTGAACACCCCCAGCCAGAGCAGCACCATGAGAACAAGCATTCCCCACCGCTCATAGCGCATGAGCTGATAGTAGGCCCGGTCAGGCAAAAAGGCACCCAGCACCTTGGAGCCGTCCAGCGGCGGGAAAGGGATCAGGTTGAAGATGCCCAGACCCACGTTGAGAACAGCGAGAGTCTCACAGAAGCCGATAACCCCCTCCAGAAGGGCGGAACTGTGGTGGTATAAGGCCAGTAGGACTGCCCGGAGCAGCAGTGCCAGATAGGCCATGCCCAGATTGGAGACCGGACCCGCCAGTGCAGTGATGGCCATACCTAGCTTGGGATTTCGGAAATACCGCGGGTCCACCGGCACGGGCTTGGCCCAGCCGAAGCCGGCTACCAGCATCATGAGGGCGCCAAAGGGATCAATGTGCCGCAGGGGATTGAGGGAGAGCCGGTGGAGCCGCTTGGCGGTTGGGTCCCCCAGGGCCCAGGCCGCCAGACCGTGGCAGGTCTCGTGGACCGTCAGGCACAGTAAGATAGCCGCAACTGACAACAATAGGTCAACTAGGCCCGCCCAGTCCATATGTTGCGCAAAATTGGAAAAATTAACCAAACACCGGACCTCCTTTTGGGTCGTCCTGAGTCAGAAGTTTCCTTTGCAGGGTGGCGAGCTCCCCCTCCGTTAAGCCAATGGCCCGGAGATAACCTGAGACAGAGCCGTACTTCTCCTCCAGCAGATCCAGACAGTCGCCCAAATACTCCGCCTTAGAGGCTCCAGCAAATGCTGAGAGGTCCGGGACCTTTTTTCTGATATGATGGATGACATCCGCCAGATAAGTTTCTGACACCTGGTAATCGGCCAGCAGATCGGCCCGCTCCACGCCGACAAGGCCCAACAGCAGAGCGGCCATCAGACCAGTACGGTCCTTTCCCGCCGTGCAGTGGAAGAGGACGCCGCCGGGTGCGGCTGCCACCGTCCTCAGGGCCTTGGCCACCAAGTCGGAGCCCTCCAGCATCCGAAAATAACCCCGCCCCACATCTGTCTCCAGGTTGGGCATACCGTCTCCCTCCGTCAGGAGAGGACAGTGGAAGTAGTGAAAGTCGGGCTGAGAGGCCAACTGGTCGGGCTTGCGTCCGGTTTCCGCCTCGTTCCGCAGGTCCACCACCGTGGTGATGTCCCGATCTAGAAGCCAGCGCAAGTCCTCCTCTGTCAGGTGCTCAGGGTTATCTCCCCGAAGGAGCCTCTCCCAGGCCGTCTTCCCACCCCCGGGAACGGGGTAGCCACCCAGATCCCGTAGATTATACATTCTTCCCAGTGGGATGTGTCGCAGCATAGCTCCGCCCCCTTTCATTGGTTCGACATTATATTAAGTATATCAGTTTGTGCCCAAAAGCACAAGGTTGAGCTGGTCACACCACCCGGCTGCGCAGGGTACCGATGCCCTGGATCTCCACCTCCACAGTGTCGCCCGGCATCATGGGGCCAATGCCGGCAGGAGTGCCAGTGGACACCAGGTCACCGGGCTCCAGGGTCATGGAGGCGGTGATGAAGGCCAGCATCTCGGGGATCTTGGTCATAAAGAGAGACGTCCGGGAGGACTGGACCGTCTTGCCGTTGAGACGGGTCTCCAGAATCAGGTCAGTGGGGTCCACCTCGTCGGTGACCACCGGTCCCACCGGGGCAAAGCCGTCCATGCACTTGCCCCGGGTCCACTGGCCATCCCCCTTCTGGACATCCCGGGCGGTGACGTCGTTGAGGCAGGTGAAGCCCAGGATGTAGTTCCACACCTCGTCAGGCTTCAGGTCCTTGGCCCGCTTCTTCATAACAATAGCCAGCTCACCCTCATAGTCCAGGCGCCTGACGAAATCCGGGGCGTGGACCTCCCCCTCCGGATCATTGACGCAATTGGGGGTCTTGATAAAGAGGATGGGCTGCTCGGGCACGCCCTCTCCCATCTCCTCGGCGTGGTCCTTGTAGTTCTTGCCCACACACACGATCTTCCCCGGCTCGCAGGGGGCCAGGAGCCGGCACTTTTCCAGCTCCCAGGTCTTGCCGTCATAATACTCGGTATCCCCGGCATACGGGGGGTATTTCAGGGTGTGGACCACCTCTCCGTCCAGCACCCCCCAGCGGACCTTGCCCAGCCGCTCCACGCGGACATATCTCATCGGAATCCCTCCCCAATGTGCTCAGCCAACTCACCCAGCAGGGCGTCTCGGCCTTCTCCCTTCTCAGCTGAGAAGGGAATTACCTTTACAGATTCGTCCAGCTCCAGCGTCTCACGGATGCGCTGGAGGTTGGGCTCGATCTCGCTTTTCTTCAGCTTGTCCAGCTTGTTGGCCACCACCACAAAGGGCCGGCCGGTCTCTTTGAACCAGTTGCCCATGGTGCAGTCGTCCGCCGTGGGCTTGTGCCGGGCATCCACCAGCATACACCCCAGGGTCATGAGGCTGGGGTCGTCGAACCAGGACTGGATGAGCCGGCCCCACCGGGCCTTTTCCGCCTGGGAGACCTTGGCGTAGCCGTAGCCCGGCAGGTCCACCAGATAGAATTTCCCGTCGATCTTGAAGTAGTTGATGTGAGTGGTCTTCCCCGGCGCACTGCCCACCCGCGCAAAGTTCTTGCGGCCCAGAATACGGTTGATCACCGAGGATTTGCCCACATTGGAGCGGCCGGAAAAAACAATCTGGGGCAGCCCGTCTCGAGGAAAGTCCTCTTTCTTGGCTGCGGAGCGGATAAATTCCGCCATCTGTAAATTGATCATGGCTCCTCCCCCATCACTGCTTCAAATCCAGAGAGCGCACCGTCCCCTGAACGGGCTCAGACAATGCCTCTAGATCAGGCAGAGCCTGAGCCCCATCCGTCTCCAGAACCACCGAGAGCACCTGATCCACCTGCTCTACAGGCACGAACTTCAGCGCCGCACGGACGGTCTGGTCGATCTCCTCTAAGTCACTCACGTTCTCTGCGGGGATGAGGACCGTCTTCATGCCATTGCGCAGGGCGGCCATGGTCTTCTCCCGCAAGCCTCCGATGGGTAGCACTCTACCACGTAAAGTAACTTCGCCTGTCATTGCCACGTCCTGCCGCACCGGCGTATTGGTGAGAGCGGAGACCATGGCAGTTGTGATGGTGATGCCAGCCGAGGGGCCATCCTTGGGCACGGCGCCCTCCGGGAAGTGGACATGGATGTCTTTGGTCTTGTAGAAGTCCTCGTCGATGCCCAGGCGCTGAGCCCGGCTGCGGATATAACTCAGGGCCGCCTTGGCAGACTCCTTCATCACGTCGCCCAGATTACCGGTTAGCTCCACCTTGCCCGTACCGGGCACCACGTTGACCTCTACCTGGAGCATCTCGCCCCCCACCTGAGTCCAGGCCAGACCGTTGACCACACCCACCAGGCTCTCGGTCTCCCGGCGGTCCGGATGATAGGGCTTGGGTCCCAAAAATCCTTCCAGGTCAGAGGCTGTCAGGCAGATCTGCTTCACATCTCCGGAGACGATCTTCATGGCGGTTTTGCGGCACAGAGCGCCGATCCGGCGCTCCAGCACCCGGACGCCGGACTCCCTGGTGTAGCCGGTAATGAGGGCCCGGATGGCGTCGTCGGTGAGCTTGAGCTGAGTCTTCTTCAGGCCGTGGCGCTTGCGCTCCTTGGGCAGCAAATATTCCTTGGCGATCTGGAGCTTCTCTTCATCGGTATAGCTGGAGAGCTCAATGACCTCCATCCGGTCCAGCAGCGGCCGGGGAATGGTGTCAGTGGTATTGGCGGTGGTGATGAAGAAGACTTCAGAGAGATCGAAGGGCACCTCCAGGAAATTGTCCCGGAATGTGCTGTTTTGCTCTCCGTCCAGCACCTCCAGCAGAGCAGAGGCTGGGTCGCCGTGGATATCAGAGGCCAGCTTGTCAATTTCATCCAGCAGCAGCAGTGGGTTGCAGCTCCCAGCCCGGCGAATGCCGTCGATGATACGGCCGGGCATAGCACCCACGTAGGTCTTCCGGTGGCCCCGGATCTCAGCCTCGTCGTGGACGCCGCCCAGAGAGATCCGGGTCAGCTTCCGGCCGGTGGCCCGGGCCACAGACATGGCAATGGATGTCTTGCCCACACCTGGCGGGCCCACCAGGCAGATTACCTGACCCTTGAGCTCCGGCGCCAGCTGCCGTACGGCCAGGAACTCAAGGATGCGCTCCTTCACCTTCTGGAGGCCGTAGTGGTCGGCGTCCAGGATCTTCCGAGCTGCTGCCACGTCGGTACGCTCCTTGGTGCGCTTGTTCCAGGGCAGGTCCAGCAGCACATCCAGGTAGTTTCGGATGACGGTGGCTTCGGCGGAGCCGAAGGGCTGCTTGGAGAGCCGTGAGAGCTCCTTTTCCGCCTTCTTGGCAACCTCCTCAGGGAGTCCCGCCTTCTCGATACGGGCGCGGTACTCATCCTGCTCGCTGTCGCCATCCTCGCTCTCTCCCAGCTCCTGTCGGAGGACCTTGAGCTGCTCACGCAGAACATAGTCCCGCTGGTTGTCGGCCAGTTGCTCCCGGACCTTAGACTGGACCTCCTGTTCCAGCTCCAGAATGGAAACCTCCCGGCTCAGGGCGTGGGCCAGCTTGGTGAGGCGCCGCACAGGCTGGAGCTCCTCCAGGATGGCCTGCTTATCTGAAGCCCGCATAGCGATGTTCTGGGCGATATAATCGGCAATATAGCCAGGGTCCTCACTGGCAAGCACACTGATGAGCACATCGCCGGTCATCCGGGGAGAGAGTTCGGCGTAGCGCTCAAAAAGCTCATAAGTACTGCGGATGAGGGCCTCGGTCCGGGGGGTGTTCCGGGTGTGCTCCGGCAAAGCGAGCACCTCCACCTCACCCTGAAGGAAGGGTGTGGTCTTGCCCAGACTCAGCAGACGGCCCCGGGAGGAGCCCTCCACCATGACGCGCACGTTGTCCCCCGGTAGGCGTAGGATCTGCTTGACATTGGAGACGGTACCAACGGTATAAAGGTCCTTCTCCCCTGGCTCTTCCACGGTGAGGTCCCGCTGGGCTACTAGGAAGATGGGCTGGCCCTCGGTCATGGCCTCATCCAGAGCCTTGATGGAGGCACCCCGGCCCACATCGAAGTGGAGGAGCATATTAGGAAAAATAGTAAGGCCCCGGAGCGCCAGCACCGGCATGGTGGTAATGGTATTGGGTTCAATGGTCATCTCGGATCACTTCCTAAAAACAAGCAGGACGGGAGACATGCCCCCGTCCTGCTCTTTCGCTTTTTTAAGATACGTTGCTCTGGGTCCGCAGACCTCCGTGCTCGGCCCGGAGAGCCGCGCCGCCCAGACGGGGACGGGCGGGCCGGTCCGGATCCCGGATCAGCTCCGGCTGCGCCCGGTCGGTGACACAAGCCGGGGTGATGATCACTTTGGCAATAGTACTATCGGAAGGCACGTCGTACATGACCTGAGTCATGACCTCCTCCAGCACCGCCCGGAGCCCACGGGCACCGATGCCACGCTCAATGGCCTTCTCAGCCACCGCGGTGAGGGCCTCAGGCTGGAACTCCAGCTCTACCTCGTCATACTCCAGCAGCTTCTTGTACTGCTTCACCAAGGCGTTCTTGGGCTCGGTGAGAATACGCACCAGCTGCTCCTTCCCCAGGGACTGGAGGGCAGTGATGACGGGCAGACGCCCCACCAGCTCGGGGATAATGCCGAATTTCAGAAGGTCATGGGGCTGGATTTCCCGCAGAAGCGCCGAGATATCCCGCTCCTTTTTGCTCTCGATCTCAGCCCCAAAGCCAATAGACTTCTTGTCCAGGCGCTGCTCAATGATCTTATCAATGCCGTCAAAGGCACCGCCGCAGATGAAGAGGATGTTTTTGGTGTCGATCTGGATAAATTCCTGGTGAGGGTGTTTACGACCACCCTGAGGGGGCACGTTGGCCACGGTACCCTCCAGGATCTTCAACAGAGCCTGCTGGACGCCCTCGCCGGACACGTCCCGGGTGATAGAGGTGTTCTCGCTCTTCCGGGCAATCTTGTCGATCTCATCCACGTAGATGATGCCCCGCTGGGCCAGCTCAATGTCGTAGTCAGCCGCCTGGACCAGACGAAGAAGAATATTCTCCACATCGTCGCCCACATAGCCAGCCTCGGTAAGAGTGGTGGCATCGGCAATGGCAAAGGGCACCTTCAGAATCCGGGCCAGAGTCTGGGCAAAGAGGGTCTTGCCGCAGCCTGTGGGACCCATGAGGAGGATATTGCTCTTCTGAAGCTCCACATCGTCTCCGCCGCCAAAATAGATGCGCTTATAGTGGTTGTAGACCGCCACGGAGAGCGCTACCTTGGCTGCCTCCTGACCAATGATATACTCATCCAGTACATCCCGGATCTCACGGGGAGTGGGAATCACATCTGGGATGTCGGCCCGGTCCTCGATAGGCTCGTCGCCCGCTTCGTCCAGAATGCTCATGCACAGCTGGACGCACTCATTGCAGATATAAGCCCCAGGTCCGGCGATGATCCGGGCCACCTGCTCCTGGTGCTTGCCGCAGAAGGAGCAGCGGACCGACCGTTTGTCGTCGTTTTTAGGCATGGGTTTCACCTCTTTGTTTGGGCCCAATGGCCCAGGGTCAGGCATGGCAATGCCACGCCCCGAAACGTGGTCAAGAGGAGCGAAGGCCTCGGTCTCCGCTCCCCTTTCCACTCCGTCCTGGTCCGGCAGAGCCGTCCGGGACGGTCTTCATCACTTTCTGGTGATGACCTTGTCGATGAGGCCGTAGGACACGGCCTCATCGGCGGACATAAAGTTGTCGCGCTCGCAGTCGGCGGTAACCACTTCGATGGGCTTGCCGGTGTTCTCGGATAGGATGTGGTTCATCCGCTTCTTGATGATCTCCAGCCGTTTGAGGTGGATGGCCATGTCCGTGATCTGGCCCTGGGTGCCAGCCGAAGGCTGGTGGATCATGATCTCCGCGTTGGGCAGGGCAAAGCGCTTGCCCTTGGCACCGGAGGAGAGCAGGAAGGCACCCATGCTGGCGGCCATACCAATACAGATGGTGGACACATCGCACTTGACATACTGCATGGTATCATAGATGGCCATGCCGTCGGTGACAGAACCGCCGGGGCTGTTGATGTAGAACTGGATGTCCTTGTCTGGGTCCTGTGCCTCCAGGTAGAGAAGCTGGGCCACGACCAGGCTGGCGGTGGTGGCATTGACCTCCTCACCCAGGAAGACGATCCGGTCGTTGAGCAGCCGGGAGAAGATGTCGTAGGAACGCTCTCCCCGGTTGGTCTGCTCCACCACATAGGGTACGAGGCTGGATTGGAACATAGCGATAAAATCTCCTTTTTCCACTGGCCCTTTCCGGGCCAAAAACAGTGTACGCTGGAAAGTATGCCCGAATGGAGGAAGGTTATTCCTTCTCTGCGGACTCCTCGGCCTTGTCAGGGGTACCCTTCTTGGCGCGGGTGGCGCGCTTCTTAGGAGCAGCCTCACCCTCAGCGGCGGGCTCCTCCTCCTTGGCGGCCTTCTTCTTGGTGGTCTTCTTGGGCTTCTCCGCCTTGGCCTCAGCCTTCACCAGCTCCATGGCCTTCCGGCGCAGGAGAGTAGCCTTCACATCCTCAGCATCGGCAGCAGCCTTGACCTGGTCCACCTCCATGCCGTACTGTTCGGCCAGAGCCTTATACTCGGTCTCCAGCTCCTCATCGGTAACGGTCATGTTCTCGGCAGCGGCCACGGCATCCAGCGCCATCTCGATCTTGATCTGGTGCTCAGCGGCAGCCTTGGCCTGCTCACGCATGGCGTCCAGAGTCTGGCCGGTCATCTGCAGGTACTGCTGGAAGGGCAGGCCCTGGCGCTCAAAGCGGTTGGCATATTCCTGGAGCACCTGATCACCGCGGAAATCGATCATGGCCTGAGGCAGCTCCACCTTCAGCTCGCTGATCAGGGCGTCGGTAACAGCATCCTCAAAAGCGTGCTGGGCAGCGTGCTCACGGCGCTCCCGCAGCTTGCTCTCCAGATCCTTCTTGAACTCCTCCAGGGTGTCGAACTCGGACACGTCCTTGGCGAACTCGTCGTCCACCACAGGGGCCTGGGGCTCCTTCACCTCGTGGACCTTCACCTTGAAGACCACGTCCTTTCCGGCCAGCTCGGGGGTATACTCCTCGGGGAAAGTGACGTTCAGGTCCTTCTCATCACCGGGCTTCATACCCACAACGCCCTCTTCAAAGCCGGGGATAAAGGAGTGGGAGCCCAGCTCCAGAGCGTGGTTCTCACCCTTGCCGCCCTCGAAAGGCACGCCGTCCTTGAAGCCCTCGAAGTCGATGAGGACGGTGTCGCCCTCCTTGGCCTCGCGCTCCACGTTCACCAGACGGGTGGCCCGCTGGATGTAGGGCTTGAGCTCGTTCTCCACGTCCTCGGCGGTAATCTCCACCTCTTCCTTGGAGGCAGTCAGGCCCTTATAATTGCCGATCTCAAAGGGAGGACGAACGGTGACCAGAGCCTTGAAAGTGAAGCCATCCTTGCCCACCTCCAGGACCTCCACCTTGGGGTAGGCCACGGGGTCCAGGCCCTCCTGCTCCACGGCCTGGGCATAAGCGGTAGGATAGAGCTCGTCGATGGCGTCCTGATAGAACACGCCGGAGCCATACATTCCCTCAATGATCTTCCGGGGGGCATGGCCCTTCCGGAAGCCGGGGACAGCGATGCTCTTCCGGTTCTTGCGATAGACCTTGTCCACCGCGGCCTCAAACTCCTCGGCGCCCACCTCGATGACCAGCTCGACGGCGCTGTTCTCCTGATTTTCTTTACTCTTGACGTTCATCTACTTACTTCCTCCTGAATGTGTAATATCAGAATCCTATCTATAGTACCAAATCTTTTCGGACTTTTCCACTCTTTTTTTCAAAATCGAAAAAATTCTTCTTTGGGGCTTTACGGCAGCACCAGTTTGGGCACGAAACGCAGGTAGTCGGCGGCCACTAGGCGGTAGTCCACCCCATTGCGCTCTCCCTCGATAGCCAGCCGGTGGCTGCCCCCGTGGAGGTGGCCGTAGAAACACCGCTCCACCCCGTAGCGCTCCAGCAGTGCCAGGATCTCAGGGCAGGTATAGCCCTGGTAGAGAGGCGGGTAGTGGAGAAAACACAGCTTGGGTTTGTCCCCCGCCGCCTTCAGTGATGCCTCTAGACGGATGAGCTCCCGGTTGAAGACCTTTTCGTTGTGCCCCTGCTGGTCCTCCTCATAGAACCATCCACGGGTGCCGCACAGGGCGATGTCCCCGTAGAAGTGACAGTTGTTGTGGAGGATGTCCAGGGTCTGGAAGCCGTTCTCGACAAAAAACTTTTTCATTTTGGAAGCAGTGGTCCACCAGTAGTCGTGGTTGCCCTTCAAAAGGAGCTTCCGCCGTCCCGGCAGGGCATCCAGCCAGGCGAAGTCGGCTTTGGCCTGCTCCAGGCTCATCCCCCAGGAGATGTCCCCGCACAGGACTACCGTATCCTCCCCCCCTACCACGCCAAAGCCGGCAGAGAGTTTTTCCACATATCCCTCCCAGGCGCCTCCAAAGACATCCATGGGCTTGTTGGCCCCCAGGGAGAGATGGGGGTCGCCCAAGGCGAATAGAGCCATGGGTCTACCTCCTTCTCCACCTTACCGGAGCATCTCCAGCACCCGGTCGGACATGTTCTCCTTCTCGGTGACCTGCTGGAAGCGGATCTCCTTCCCTTTCAGATTGGCCAGAGGGGCGGGCACCGGCACGCCGGTGACCTTGGAGAGCTGGTCCAGAATATCGGTGCCAGCAGCCAGGTCGGTGACGCCCAGAGCGCCCAGCACGTTGTCGCAGAACTTGAAGGGGCTGGCGGTAGACACCACCACGGTGGGGGTGTCGTCCCCGGTCTCCCGGCGGTACTCCTCCAGCACGTGGAAGGCCACGGCGGTATGGGTGTCAATGAGGTAGTTCTTGCCCTTCCACATCTTGGCGATCATGGCCTGGGTCTCGGCGTCCCCACAGCAGCCGGCGGCGAAGTTTTTGTCCAGCTGCTTCTTCACCTTCTCGCTGACCTCGTAGCGGCCTTCGGAGGCCAGAGCGGACATGTACTCCTTCACGGCCACATCGTCCCGCTCCGTGAACTCGAAGAGCATCCGCTCCAGGTTGGAGGAGATCAAGATGTCCATGGAGGGGGACATGGTATTATAGAAAGGCCGGTTCCGGTCGTAGACGCCGGTCTTGATGAAGTCGGTGAGGACGTTGTTCTGGTTGGAGGCACAGATCAGCTTGTGAATGGGCACCCCCATCTGCTTAGCGTAGTAGGCTGAGAGGATGTTGCCAAAATTGCCTGTGGGTACACAGACATTGATAGGGTCACCCTTCTGGAGCTTACCTTCCTTGAGAAGATCGCAGTAGGCCGAGATGTAATAGACGATCTGCGGCAGAATTCGGCCCCAGTTGATGGAGTTGGCCGAGGAGAAGAAATAGCCCCGCCCGGCCAGGGTGTCCCGGAGGGCTGCGTCGGAGAAGAGTCGCTTCACGCCGGTCTGAGCATCGTCAAAGTTGCCCACCACGGCGCAGACACCCACGTTGTCCCCCTCCTGGGTCTGCATCTGGAGCTGCTGGATGTCGGAGACGCCGTCCTTGGGATAGAACACCAGAATACGGGTCCGGTCCACGTCCTTGAAGCCCTCCAGGGCGGCCTTTCCGGTATCTCCGGAGGTGGCCACCAGAATGCACACCGTCTTCTGCTCCTCATTCTTGCTCAGAGAAGCCGATAGCAGGTGGGGCAGCATCTGAAGGGCCATATCCTTGAAGGCACAGGTGGGTCCATGCCAAAGCTCCAGGCAGTAGGTCTTGTCGTCCAGCTGCCGTACCGGCGCCACAGCCTTGGTATCAAACTTATCGGGACCGTAGGCCCGGGTGGCATAGGCGGAGAGCTCAGAGGCCGTGAAGTCATCCAGGTAAGAGCCCATCACAAAGACCGCCCGCTGCTGATAGGACATATCGGTCATGGTTTTTAGTCCGTTGGGAGAGAGCTTGGGCAGCACTTCCGGCGTCAGCAGACCGCCGTCCAGGGCCAGCCCTTGGGCGATCGCCTGGGCCGCGCTGCATTTCTGGTTTTTGTTTCTTGTGCTTACATACTGCATACTTCGTTCACGACCCTCATCAGATTAGAATAGAAGACCTTCTCCAGCAGCGCTTCGCTGTAATTGCGCCGGAGCAGGTGCTCATAGAGCTTTTCCATGTCCTGGATGCCGTTCATGCCCCGAGGCATACTGGTGATCCCGTCCCAGTCGCCGCCTATGGACACGTTATTCTCCCCGCCCAGGGCGAGGAAGTGCTCCAGGTGGGAGACCACCGTGTCAAAATCCGGGTCATCTCCCAGGAAGCCGGCGTACATGTTGAGGCCGGCTACCCCATTGGTGTTTATTATGGCAGTAAATTGCTCATCGGTCAAGTTCCTCGGATGAGGAAATACGGACCGGGAGTTGGAATGGGTGGCCACTACCGGCCGTTCGGTGATCTCCATCACATCCCAGAAACCAGGATCAGACAGGTGGGATACGTCTACCAGCATCCCCAACTCTCCCATCGTCTTCACAAAGGCCCTTCCCTGTTCAGACAGGCCCCGGTCCTGCTTCTCGGCATTGGTACCAGAGAGGGCGTTGGGGTGGTTCCAGGTAATGTTCACGATGCGGACCCCCATCCGATGGGCCATTCGAAGCTTTTCCAGATCACAGTCCAGAAGTTCTGCACCCTCCGCAGACAGAAAGGCCGCCGTTTTTCCAGCGGCAAAGGCCGCCTCAGCCTCAGCGCCGGTCCGACAGAAGACTACCAGATCGGCATTGGCATCTATCTCGCTTCGAAAGAGGGCGTATTCCTCCAGAAAGACCTCCCACAGCGACCGGCCCGGCATGTCCTCTGGGGAACCAAAGGTGGCAAAAAACTGGGCCCAGCGGCCCTTGCCCTGCCGACGCTCCAGGTCCAAGTGACCCGTCTGGCGTCGAAGCCCGCCGCCCTCCAGGTAACATTCTAATATGGTATCACAGTGTCCGTCAAACAGATCCATGGCTAAAACGCATCCTCTATGTAGTCGATTTCCGGTTTACGGGTGGCTGTACCCTCCGGGGCGTAGACCTCCGCTACGTCGAAGCGTGGCTGGAGCTCAGTAGGGTGTTCCTGCAGGTAAAGCTGGGCCGATATCCGCACCCGCTCCTGCTTTCCCCGGTCCACGAAGGCCTTAGCCGGAGCAAACGCGGCACTTTTCCTTAGCTTCACTTCTGTAAAGATAATATACTTGTCATTTACTGCAATCAGGTCGATCTCACCGAAGCGGCACCGCCAGCCGGCGGAAACAACTCGCCAGCCCCTAACTCGTAGCCAATCCGCCACTTGGGTCTCTCCCCAGCGGCCCAGCAGCCGCCGGTCTCCCCCCGTCACGGTATCTCACCGCCGGCATAAAACTTTTTGAGAAAGCTCTTCCGGTGGATGGGACAGGGACCGTACTGCCGCAACAGTTCATAGTGGCGCTTGGTGGGATAGCCCTTGTGGCGTTCAAACTCGTACTCCGGGTACGCCTTGGCCATCTCCTCCATGTATCGGTCCCGGCTCACTTTAGCCAGAATAGAGGCCGCCGCGATATTGGCACTGAGGCTGTCTCCCTTAATGACGGTGCGGTGTGAACAGGAAATTCCCTTGTCACGATTCCCGTCGATGAGGGCAAAGTCCGCCGCCGGGTCCAGGCCCCGGATAGCCCGGTCCATGGCCAGCAGGCGGGCAGAAAGGATGTTGATCTCATCGATGGTGGCCGCATCCACCGAGGTCACCGACCAGGCCACCGCCTTCTCCCGGATCTCATCAAACAGCCGGTCCCGCTGCTTTGGGGTCAGCTTTTTGGAATCGTTGAGGCCTTCCGGGACCCATCCCCAGGGCAGGATCACCGCCGCAGCGTACACATCCCCGGCCAGAGGACCAGCCCCCGCCTCGTCGGCGCCGCACACCATCAGGGCACCCTCCTGCCGGCACTGGTTCTCGATGGCCCAGAGATCAGTCTGTTCCATCTTCTTCGACTCCTTTCGGTATCTCAAGTGTAAAGCGCCCAAGCTTGCCGCCTCGAAACTCATCCAGCAGCACTCTCGCCATACGGTTGAGGTCCACTTCGCCCCCGGAGATAAGGAAGCCGCGCTTCCGGCCAGCCGCCTCCAGCAGCTCCCAGCCGGGGGTGCCCGGCTCCGGGGTCAGCTTATAGCGGTCAGCCAGAGCCTGAGGGTATCGGTCGGCCAGTTCCTCCATCAGGGTACAGCCCAGCTCCTCCACGTCCATGATGTCGTCTTTAATGGCGCCGGCATAAGCTAGACGGCGGCCCACCTCCTGATCCTCGAACTTGGGCCAGAGGATGCCTGGGGTGTCCAGCAGGTCCAGGCCAGCATCTACCGCCACCCACTGCTTGCCCCGGGTGACGCCTGGGCGGTCCTGGGCCTTGGCCGACTTGCGTTTGGCCACCTTATTGATAAAGGTGGATTTTCCTACGTTAGGCACACCTACCACCATCACCCGGACGGGGCGGCCCACCTGGCCCTTCTCCCGCCACCGGGCGATCTGCTCCTTCAGGGCCGCCTTTGCCACATTGGAGAACTGATCCACACCCTTTCCCGTTTTGCTGTCGGTCTCCAACACGGCGCAGCCCCGGTTCCGGAACCATTTGCCCCAGGCCTTGTTCAGTGCCGGGTCGGCCTGATCCGCCCGGTTGAGGACGATGAGCCGAGGCTTGCTCCCCACCAACTCATCAATGTCCGGATTCCGACTGGACCGCGGGATACGGGCGTCGATGACCTCCGCCACCAGGTCCACCAGCTTCAGATCCGCCTCGATCATCCGGCGGGTCTTGGTCATGTGGCCAGGATACCATTGGATATTCAAGCCCTTTCGCTCCTTCCTCCGCAATCTTGCGCCTTCGCGCCATATTGGAGTTTATTATACAACACTTTCAGGCGAAATGAAAAGAGTTCTGTTGCCTTTTTGAAAAAGAATACAAAAAAGGAGCGGCGAACCGCTCCTTTTCCGTAAGGATTTTCTTACAGCTTCTCCTTGATCTTGGCGCTCTTGCCCACACGGTCACGCAGGTAGTAGAGCTTAGCCCGGCGCACCTTACCGGTACGAACGGTCTCGATCTTCTCAATGACGGGAGAGTGGAGGGGGAAGACCTTCTCCACGCCGACGCCGTAGGAGACACGGCGAACGGTAAAGGTCTCGGCGATGCCACCGTGCTTCTTGGCGATCACAGTGCCCTCGAAGACCTGGATACGCTCACGGTTACCTTCCTTGACCTTGATGTGCACCCGGACGGTGTCGCCCACTTCCACCTTGGGGGGCTCGGCCTTCAGGTACTTCTCATTGAAATTCTGCATGAGATCCATTTTTACTTCCTCCTGTTTATAGGCGTTCGTGCCGGCTTTACCGCCGCTCCTCCCTTTCGGGAGCGGCACCGCAGAGGACCACCCTTTATCAAAGCCAAAATATGATACCATGGAAAGCAGAAAAATGCAAGTCTATTTTTCCATTTTTCTCTCTCGGCAAGTTCTAATATGTAATTGGACAAGCGTTCCTGGGTTCCTAGGTCCGCTTGTCCAAAATTTATATAGGGGTATAGCCCCAGGAAGGAAGGCTCTATATGGGCAAGGAATTCACTGTCAGTACGGATTATGAGGGATATGTGTTCCTGGGCTGGGCGTCCGGCATGTTTGAGACGGATAAAGGTGCGAAGATGCCTTATCACAACATGTATGTGCTGTCTCCGGTCAGCTCCTATGTGTCGGAGGATTATCAGGCGTCCGGGATGAAGGCGGAGAAGAAGAAGTGCGTCTCCGCTGATGTCTGGCAGGATCTGGAGCCCGGTACCCGCGTGAAGCTGTTTTTCGACGACAAGAAGCGGGTCGTCATGGCAGCGGTAGACGAGTAAGTGAATCGTTCACCTCCGGCCGGGTCGCTCCCGGCCGGAGGCCCCCTCCGCTAACAGGGGGGCACAACCTACAAGAGAGCAAACGGGGGGCCGATTATGGACAATCAGGAAAACGTGGTGATCTATGACTGGCTGTCATTCACCAGCAAGATCCACACGCCGGAAGAGATCATTGACGCTCTGGGTCTGTCTCATTGTCCCTGGACAGAGACCAAAGGTGCCCGTGGCTATATGAATCGTCTGTATTTCGGCTGTATCTCCGTACATTTTAATGGCCGTGAGGACATGGGCGTGTGGTGTGAAATGTCCGGTCAGGGTTGCCGGAACTTTGAGGATCTCACCACGCTGCCCAACCGGTGGGAAGATCTGCTCTCTTTCATCCACTCCAACCAGCTACATATGACCCGTCTGGACGTGGCCTATGATGACCATACCGGTATTCTAGGGAATCTCTGATTTAATCCGCACTACCATAAAGGCTCCGGATGTGGGATAATAACACTATCAACGCAATGGTGGTGTATGGGGATGAAGAAACAGGAAACATTTA